>PMIJ01000186.1 GCA_003157015.1 Bacteroidales bacterium | reverse complement strand
TTTTCACTATTTATGAACATCCCATTTTAATACTTTTGATATATCTCTTGCAGTTTTCTGCGATTTGCCGTTAAGATCAATATTAACAGTGTAATAAGGAAGAAGAATGGTATTATGCTTTTACCGTAATACATTGCTCCGTTATCTCTTTTTGTAGGCAATGAAAAATCACTAAGTATTGTAACAATGCCTTTATATAAGTCTCTTTCGGATTCAAGATTCTGTTTTCTGGCATAAAGAAAATATATGTCATTATATACAAGCTGGGTTTTCTGTTCCTGCATAAAGACGATCTGTCCGCCACTTCCGGGTTTCATGTTCCGGGTTTCTTCAAAATATTTCACTTTCTGGAGGCTGTCCAGCTCAAGAACATCATAGCTAAGTCGTACAAGAAGATCGTGGTTTTGTTTCAATCGTACCCTGTTTCTTTGCTGAAATAGGGAATCGTTCTCAATAAACTTAATGATCCCATCGCGGACTGAATTCAGGTCCAGCGGGTAATTAATTTTTACACGGATATTAAGCCTGTCTTGCATCCTTACGTTATTTGTATCAGATGGACTGTGATTACCTTTATAATCTACATAATCCGGGATACCGTCGCGGCTCTGATCAATAATCCAGAAAGCACTGATGTCAGATATATTTTTAACTGATTCTGGTTTCATTTCCAATGCCTGTGATAAGCCGGTTGAATTATTTTCAGTACATAAGCTATGCAGTTTATTAATTTTAGAGATCAGCTCAGCTGTTGTACCGGAATTATCTCTGTGTGTCTTCAAGTCCAGTGATGCAAGATTATTTCTGAACACCATATCTGATGTATAAGAGGAATCAGAAGTGTTTTTTAAAAGAAATGACAGACCTATACCTGCAACAACACTTAATCCGAGGGGTAGCCACCTTTTTACCATAAATACAAATGATACAAGAAAGGCTCTTCCTAAAGCATTGCCCCACCTGTTTAATGTTCTGCCCATTCTTTTGAAAAGATCGAGCAGGTCTATCTCGTCATTCCTAACATTTTTATCCGGATTTGTGATTTCAGACATATATTGAAAATTGGCTGGTTATTTATACAAATATATTCATTTTTCGACTGAATACAAGTGTCTTTCAAACGGTTCAGATTTGTTTGAATACTTTAAGCGCCAGATCGTTCATTAATGGTTTATAATCCTGGACAAATTCTCCTGTGACACGGTTGCCAATAACCAGGCAAATTGTCAATGCTTTGTGACCAAGCAATGCGGACAATCCGTATATGGCTGAGCTCTCCATTTCATAGTTGCTTATGGTCCTTCCCCTGAAGGAAAATTCTGCCAGCTTGTTGTTTATTTCATTATCAAATGTTTCAAGCCTCAGCCTTCTGCCCTGCGGCGCATAAAATCCCGGAGTCGAAATGGTTATACCCTTTTTGAAATCTTCATTTTGAAATAACTCAATAAGCTCTCTATTTGCATTTACGGCATATGGGTAAGAGAGTGTATCGGGCCACTCAAGATAATCAGCCAGGTAATCAGCCAGTCCGGTATCGAGAATCCAGTCATAGCCCTCATAGAAATGCAAAAGGCCATCAAAACCTATTGCTGTCTCAGTAAGCACGCATGAACCTGCAGGAACATCGGCCCTTAGTCCACCAGATGTTCCCAGCCTTATAAAAGTCAGTGATACAGGCTCTTCATTGACAATCCCTGTGTTCAGGTCAATATTGAAGAGGGCATCCAGTTCATTTACCAGAATGTCAATATTATCAGTTCCTATCCCTGATGAGATAACAGTTATCTCTGTATTCTCAAATGACCCGGTGACAGTATGAAATTCTCTGTTCTCTTTCCGCACCCTGATATCCTGCATTAGTGATGCCAGCATATCGACCCTGCCGGGATCGCCGACAATAATTATTTTATTTGCAATATCTCCTGGAATCAGATTCAGATGATATATACTTCCATCTTTATTGGTAATGAGCTCTGTCTTCTTTTGCATAATCAGAATTTAAGCTCAAATTTAATATAATCCGTTATAACTTCAAATCATACTAAACGGAGACTCACAAACGGAATTATTGTAGACCGGATCAAAAGGTTGAAGATTTTTTAGATTCTTATTATTGCGTAAATGGGCTATTCAATGTTAAAAACGCGACAATAATTGCTTCAGTTTTGTTTCCGCAACTTTTAAGTTGTATTCAAAACTAATAAGTCGCGTTAAGGAATCAACAAAACTACCTTCCGCGAGACTGACCTCAAGGGAAGTTGTCTCTCCAAATCTAAGTCGCTGAATAGAAATTTCCAGATTTTCTTTAGCTAATATGGCGTTGTCCTTTTCAATTCTCAATAGGTTCATTTGATTTTCAAATTGAGTAAGAGCATTTTGTAATTGCTGATTCATTTGTAACCTGATGCTTTCAAGATTGTACTCATCAGATGATACTTGAATTCTGGCAGTTCTTATCTGCCGGCTTGCGTTTCCAGCCTGATATATTGGTATTGAAATTGAGCCTCCAACTGATGGGCCAATGGTCCGGCTTCTTACCGGATTACTTTCCGGAATATTGCTCTGAAATAATCCATAGCCTGCATTAAAGTTAATCTTAGGAAGCAGCAGTGTATTCATTTCTTTAAGGGAAAGTTTGGATACGTCAACTTGCTTTTTATAAGCAAGTATGCTAGTATTGCTTGAATCAAGTTTCTGAGCCAATTCCTTCTTGTCACCTAAATCGTTTATCGGTATCGAATCAAGCACATCGAACTGGATATCTGGATTTCTGCCTAGCAACTGGTTTAATGTTCTTTTTGATGCTATGATTATTGTTTGCTGATTTATGGCGTTTTCCTGATAAACATTCAAATCAATTTTAGCCTGCAATAAATTCGTCTTTGGAGAAAGTCCTGCATCATAAGATATCTGTGAGATTTTTACACGCTCGAGATTGTAAGTAATGACTTCGTTGATAGAAGCAAGTTCCTGTTTTTGCCTTACTACGTCGTAATATGCAAGAATCGCATCGAACTCTGTTTGCAGAACCCTGTCCCTGAATTGAATTTCCCCTAAAGCCTGAATCTCGTTCAGTTTTCTTTTAGTTACAAACATCTTTCCTCCGTCAAACAGAGTCCAGTTAAGTCCGACACTAGCATCAATAGAATTGGAATTAGCATTGGTTACTGTCGATGATGTGCCGTCTGAAAATTTTTGCTGGACATTATTGGCAGTAGAATAGCTTTCAGATCCATTTATACTTAAAGTTGGCAACATACCAGCATTGCCGGTAGTATTGTTGACACTGTCGCTAGTGGCATTGTTCCTGGCGATCAGGATGTCATAATTATACTTCAATGCTATACCGACTGCGTCTTGTTCCGTAATTAATTTCTGAGTATAAGTACTTGGTATTAAAAACACCATTAAGCTTATAGTCAGAATGATTTTTTTCATGGAAATATACTTTTTCACTTAATCTCAATATTTGTGTCTTCTGAAATTTTATGCTGCAACTTTTTGTCTGCCATTAATATATACATAACTGGAATCACAAATAATGTCAGTATCAGAGCAAAAAGCAATCCGCCAACAACAACTATTCCCAAAGGAACGCGACTCGAAGCTCCAGCTCCTAAAGCCAGCGCGATTGGCAGAGCCCCGAAAATGGTAGCCAGTGAAGTCATCAGTATAGGACGCAGACGGGAAGCAGCAGCCTCAAAAGCTGCTTCCGGGATGTTTAGTCCGGCTTTACGTTTCTGATTGGCAAATTCAACGATAAGAATTCCATTCTTTGTAACGATACCAATAAGCATTATCATTCCAATTTCAGAAAATATGTTTAAAGTTTGTTTAAATACCCACAGGGAAAGTAATGCGCCAGCAAGAGCCATAGGTACCGTAATTATAATAATAAAGGGATCGCGGAAACTCTCAAACTGAGCAGCCAGGATAAGATAGATAAGTACTATTGCGAGTATCAGTGCAAATAAAATATTGGAACTGCTTTCGACAAAGTCGCGCGATGCTCCAAAAAGATCAGTATGAAATGATGTGTCCAGTAGTTTTGCCGAGATCTTACGCATTTCAGCAATTCCTTCACCAAGAGTCCTTCCTGGTGCAAGGGTTGCTGAAATAGTAGCAGACTTATAGCGGTTAAAATGATATAGAGTAGGAGGACTGCTGCTTTCTTCAGTTTTTACCAGGTTATCGAGCTGTATCAATTTGCCGGTTCTGCTTCTTACATACAATGAGGTAATATCCTTGGGCTGACTACGCTCAGAACGTTCAACCTGACCGATTACCTGGTATTGTTTTCCATTCCTGAGAAAATAGTCGTACCTGCCGCCACTTAAAGCTAATTGTAAAGTAGAAGATATATCGGATTCGTTTACACCAAGATTTGTTGCTTTAAGCCGGTCAACTGTGAGGTTGAGCTCTGGTTTGTTGAATTTTAAGTTCACGTCTACGTTGCTGAATATAGAATCTTTACGAGCTGCATCAAGAAACTTTGGAAGTACATCCTGAAGCTTATTAAATTCCAGGTTTTGTATTACAAACTGAACCGGCAATTGCGATCCTCCCGACATAGAAGTAGTAATAGTCTGTTCCTGGGTTGGTATAATTCTCGCTTCCGAATAACGCCGGAATATCTTTATCAGTTTGTCATATACCTGTTGTTGGGTGGTTTCTCTTTGATTAGGCTCCGTAAGAAATAAATTAATTCCTCCGACATTTGTGCTGGATGGACCACCTCCACCTCCTGACCTTGCAAAGGATAACCGGGACTCAGGAATACTGTCAGTCATTTGCTGAGAAATCCTGTCGACTAAAACTTTTGTATAATCAAAATCTGCTCCCTCTGGTGCAGTAATTGTAGCCCTGATAATACTATGATCTTCCAACGGTGCCAATTCTGACTTTAAGAATCTTAAAATGGTAAAAATCATTATTATGCACATAATAGGTACGGTAATTGAGATCCATTTATGTTTGATAACATAGCTTAGTACATATCTGTAACCTTTATCGAGACCAGCATAAAATGGTTCGGTAGTGATATAAAAGCGTGAATGTCCGATTCTTGATCCGCCAAGTCTTATATTCAGCACTGGTGTCAGAGTAAGAGATACAAAAGCTGAGATGATGACTGCACCGGCCAATACAATACCGAATTCACGAAATAATCGTCCGGTAAACCCCTGCAGGAAAATTACAGGGATGAAAACAACGGCCAGCGTGAGAGAGGTCGAGATGACAGCAAAGAATATTTCACGGGTACCATGCAATGCTGCTGTCCATTTATCCATCCCAAGTTCTCTCTTTTTAAAGATATTCTCAGTTACGACAATACCATCATCCACAACCAATCCTGTCGCCAGCACTATTGCAAGCAAAGTGAGTACGTTTATGGAAAATCCGAAAATGTACATTATAAAGAATGAACCAATGAGTGAAACGGGGATATCTATGAGAGGACGTAATGCGATTACCCAATCCCTGAAAAACAGAAAAATGATAATTACTACNNACATCTTTCACCGACTGGCGCACAAACTTTGATTTGTCATAGCCAACATATAATGTCAAACCAGCAGGGAGATTTTTTTGAATATCATCAAATCTTTTATAAAATTCATTTGCTATGTCGATAGTGTTGGCTCCAGGAAGAGGGACCAGAGCAAGCATTATACCTTCGGCCCCATTCAGTTTAACTTCTGTTTCTTCATTTTCGGGACCAAGAATTGCTTCGCCGATATCGCTCAGCTTTATCATCTGATCATTAGTCTGCCTGATAATCAGGTTATTAAAATCTTCTTCAGTAACCAGTAATCCGTGAGTTTTTACTAAAAGTTCTGTACCGGTGCCTCTTATTTTTCCACCGGGAAGGTCTATATTTTCTTTAACCAAAGCTGAAAAGATATCCTGAGCTGTTATGTTGAATGCAGCCATCTTATCAGGATTCAGCCAGAGTCGCATTGCGGGACGTTTTTGTCCAAATAGTCCGACAGCACTTACTCCTGGGATTGTCTGCAGTTTTTCCTGTAAAACATTCTCAGCATAATCACTAAGAGCGGTAGCTGTAAGAGTGGTGCTTTGAACAGCCAGCGTTATAATCGGGTCGCTGTTAGCGTCTGCTTTGGTAACTATGGGAGGAGCATCATATTCCTGGGGCAAACTTCGCGCAGCCTGTGATGTTTTATCTCGCACATCATTGGCAGCTTTTTCCAGATCGGCACCGACATTAAACTCAACAGTAATATTACTGCTACCGACAGTGGATGATGAGGAAATAGTTTTAACGCCTTCTATTCCATTGATTGCCTTCTCTAATGGCTCGGTTATCTGAGATTCCATAATTTCAGAATTTGCGCCAGCATAAGAAGTTTGAACATTTATAGTTGGCGGGTCAATTGCTGGATATAAACGAACTCCAAGAAAATTGTATCCAACAACACCAAACAGTACAATTATCAGGCTCATTACAATTGATGCGACCGGTCTTTTTACTGCAAAATCGGATAATGTCATAAAGGATTGCTTTTAACTTTAGAAAATTTCAGAGCAGCATTCGGTTTAAGAAAGAGTATCCCGGTTGTGACAACAGTATCGCCGGGATTGATCCCGCTTATTACCTGTACAGATGAAGAATTCCGAATCCCTGTCACTATTGTTACAAAGCTGGCCTTCCCGTTTTTAGCAACAATAAGCTGTTTTGTTCTTGCCTGTGGAATGACAGCCTCAGTAGGCACCATAAGCGCTTCTTTATCTTCATTCAGTCGAAGTTCAACATTTGCAAATTCACCCGGTATAAGAGATGTTGTATTACTTTCGACTACTGCCCGTCCGTTTAAATTGCGGGTATCGGATTCGATTCCCTGTTCTGTCGCCATAACTGTAGCAATATATTCTTTGTCATCACCCTGAACGGTGAATGTTACTTTATATCCCGGCTTTATAGTGCTGCTGTATTTTTCAGGTACGCTGAAATCCAGTTTAAGATGTTTAACATCCCGTATCGTTGCCAGTGCAGTTGAGGATGTGACTTGAGCTCCTATACTTACATTTCTCAGCCCGATAGTCCCGTCAAATGGAGCTCGCACTTCTGTTTTATTTATTAGCACGTCCAACACCTCAATATCGGCTTTTATTGAATTTATCTGAAGTATAGTCTGGTCAAGATCCAATTGGCTTATGCCATTAACTTTCATAAGTTCACTCTGCCTTTTTTCTGTTTGTTCTTCAAGTTGCAACTGGGCCTTTGACTTCTTTAATTGAGCCTGCAGATCACCGTCAAAAAGTTTAACAAGTAAAGTTCCCTTTTTTGCAAATCCACCTTCAGCCAAATTGATATCAACGACCCGGCCGGGAACTTCAGGCATTAATACAGTTTCTTCAAAAGGCTTCAAAGTTCCGGAAATAGAGATCGTCTGGTCCAAAACAGACGGAGTGACAATTATCCCTTCCACCCTGAGAATAGCAGCCTGCCTGTTGATGGTCTTATTATTAGAAGTCCCTGATTTGCAGGCATTAAAAATTACTGAAGATGCAATTATTAAAAGAAGATTGAAAAAGCTTTTCTTAAACATAAATTCTGTCATAATATGTGGCTTGTAAATTTCCCAATTAGTATTGAATCAGTAAGTTTCGTTGATCAGTTTCTGAACATTTCCAGCTTTTAAATTATTAAACTGACAAATGTAGATCATTTATTGTAGTTCTGAATAGTGTGAATTATGAATAATATGTTAAAATTTCATAAATAGTTTGTTAGCTTTAATTATAAGATCGCTCTTATTCGTTAAGATATTTAATAAAAAGAAACTAATTTTGACCAAAATTCGATAATTATGATTCAGCGCATTCAATCTGTTTGTCTTTTTATTATGGTTCTTTTGTCCTCATTACTTATCCCTGGAAGCTTTTTGAACTTTACAGAAAAGACAGGATCAGTCATCAGGGTATCATTCAATGAAGTAGTTCGTGATAATGCCGGAAAAGCAACAGAGCTTCTTGAAAAGCTTATGCCATTATCAGTTCTAATTGTTCTGATTCCGGTAATTTCACTGGCGACCATATTTTTCTTTAAAAAAAGGAAGTTTCAGTTGCAACTATCACGTTTATTGATCTTTCTTGCCGGAATATTGGTAATTGCTTACATCCATGTTTCATTCAGGATAGTTTCAAAGTTTGATGCTGGACTAATTCCCGGATTTAAAATGATTTTGCCTGTATTGATTTTAATTCTTTCAATTTTAGCTTACAGGGGAATAAGAAAAGATGACCAGCTGGTTAAATCTTATGACAGATTGAGATAAACGATTGTGCTTCAGAGAAACAGGTCATTGTTTATGTAGCAGAGACAGGTCTTAGACCTGTCTCTATATCGATTGGTTCAAATTGGTCAAAAATTCAGGGATTACAGTAGTATCATATAATCTGCATATTCTCCTGTGTGGTGATTTTTTCACAATAGTGACATTTCAGGGAGACATTCTTTTTTGAAATCACTTTAAATCTTGTGGTTACAGATTCAAAGTTAGTTATACATTTAGGATTCATGCACTTGGCTATTCCAACTATATTATCCGGGACTTCAACAACTTTCTTTTCAACAACTTCATAGTCTTTAATGATGTTCAATTTTGCATCGGGAGCAACCAGTGCAATCCTGTTTATATCCTCATCTTCGAAAAAAACGCCTGAGATCTTTATAATAGCTTTTCTGCCCAGCTTTTTACTCTCCAGGTTAGTTCCGAATGTAATCTGGTTTTCGATACGATCCAGACCGAGTATCTGAATTACCTTAAAAAGATTATTTGCCGGTACATGATCAATAACTGTTCCATTCTCAATGGCGCTCACGCTCATTTGTTTTGCTTCCTTCATTTTTTCTGACCTTTTTTACTTAATTCCTAAGAGAGAACATACAATTGCCTGACGTGTATAAACTCCATTCAACGCCTGTTCAAAATAATAGGCTTTTGGATTGCTGTCAACATCCTGATGTATTTCATTTACCCTTGGCAATGGATGTAATATCCGCATATTCGGCTTGGTATTTTTCAACATAGAGTTTCTCAGAACATATACATTTTTGACTTTCTCATATTCAATAGGATCGGAGAATCTTTCCTTCTGCACCCTGGTCATATATATAATATCTGCTTTTGATATTATATCTGTAAAATCATTATGCTCATAATATCTGAGACCAAGGTTATCAAGATATAATTTAAACTCATCAGGCATTTTAAGCTCATCGGGAGCAATGAAATTAAAAGTTGTATTCCACCTCGACATTGCCATCATCAGAGAGTGAACAGTCCTTCCGTATTTAAGATCACCTACCATAAAAATGTTCAGGTTATCGAGTCTACCCTGTGTCTTTCTTATGGAATACAGGTCAAGCAATGTTTGCGTAGGGTGTTGGTTTGCACCATCTCCGGCATTAATAACCGGCACACTTGCAATTTCACTGGCAAACCTTGCACTCCCTTCAATCGGATGCCTAATAACAATCAGATCGCAGTAGCTGTTAACCATCCGAATTGTATCATTTAGTGTTTCTCCTTTTGAAACACTCGAACTTGTAGAATCAGAAAAACCTACAATTTTCCCGCCAAGTCTGCTGATCGCACTTTCAAAGCTTAACCTTGTCCGGGTTGATGGCTCAAAAAACAAAGTTGCTATTACTTTTCCCTCGAGTAATTTTTGAGTGGGTTCTTTTTCAAATTCTTCAGTCAGATCCAGGATCCTCAGAATCTCTTCTGTTGAAAAATCATCTATCGATACTAAGCTTCTGTTTTTCATTAATATGGCACATTAAATGCTCATGTTTGATCTGGTATCAAATTTAGTCAAGAATTGTCTCAACTTCATTTATTGTTGATAATTAATTCAAAACTTTTAAATGTGAAATTGTATTACCGGGTTTCAATATACCTGTATTTTAAACCATCGATCCGTTCAAGACGTTTGGTGACTTTTTCTTTTACAGAAACCCTGAAATTTATAAGGATACGGCATTCAATTTCAAATGATTGTTCAGCTTGTCCAATGTTTTCTTCTTTAAATATCCTCATTACGTCATTCATATAAATATATGGAAAAGAGACTTCATAGTATTCATTTACTGTCTTTTCTGTCAATTCAGCGTTCAGCAGTGCATCTCTGGATGCGGACCTGTAAGCATTAATTAAACCGCTGACGCCAAGCAAAGTGCCTCCAAAATACCTGCATACTATTATTATAATATTCGTCAACTCATATGAATTTATCTGACCAAGAATAGGTCTTCCAGCGGTACCTGAAGGTTCCCCGTCGTCATTAACTCTCCAGGTAACTCTTTCCTGACCAAGCATATACGCAAAGCAGTGATGTCTGGCTTCGTGATGTTCTTTTCTGATCTTATCTAATATCGGTTTTATTTCTTCCTGGTAATAGACAGGAAAGGCGTAGGAAACAAACCTGCTCCCTTTTTCTTTGTATATTCCCTGTGATGGTAATGCTATGGTTTTATAAGTATCAAAATTCATTCTCGAAAATTAGTATTTTTACTTGGTTCAGTTATAGTCTTTACAGGTTTCTTCTTCTGTAATCTGGCGTTAGGTTTTGCCAAATATTACTCTCATCTTCTTCATTTTTCAAAATCGTTGCCCCCAAGGCGCATAGGTACGAAGTTACACCAAGAATTATAATCAATAATGAATATCTTGGCGTCTTAGCGTCTTTGTGGCAAAAAAGATTTAAAAATGTATAAAAAATAATACTTTTGTCAATTATTGAATGCATATGAGTGTATTATTAGATGAAAAGGATCTTCATAAACTGATTGTCATTGGCGACAGAATCCTTATTAAACCCAAGGTACCTCAGTCAAAGACGAAAAGCGGATTGCTGCTCCCTCCAGGAGTTAACGAGAATGAAAAAGTTCAGATAGGTTATGTGGTTAAGGTCGGTCCAGGTTATCCTATTCCATCGGTAAATGATAATGACGAGCCCTGGAAAAACAGGACTGATGAACCAAAATATGTTCCTCTTCAGCCAAAGGAGGGAGATCAGGCTGTATATCTTCAGAACAGCGCCATTGAGATAGAATTCAACAAGGAAAAATATATAGTGGTTCCGCATACTGCAATTTTACTTCTCCTTAGGGATGATGGACTTTTTGAATAATAGTGAAATATATGGAAAATGAATTTTTAAAAGGAAGGAAAATACTAATTGTCGAGGACGACCTTTCAAGCAGATTGTATCTGAATAAAATACTGGAAAAAGCCAGAGTGATTATTATGAACGCCGGTGATGGGCAGGAGGCTGTGGATGTCGCTTTAAATAATTCTGATATTGACATTATCCTGATGGACATTCAGCTCCCTGTCATGGATGGTTATTCTGCATTAAGTAAAATAAGAGAGGTAAAGAAGGACATGGTCATTATTGCTCAGACAGCTTATGGGCTTCTTGGTGATAAAGAAAAAATTCTTAATTCGGGTTTTAACGATTATGTCATTAAACCTATTCTCTCCCAAAATCTAATAGATAAACTAATCGCCAACCTGAAAGGGAAATGACTACCTGTGAACCCGGAATACTTATTATTCCGGGTAGATTGCTATTCGTCCGAATTCTTTTCTGAACTCTTCTATTTCGTGAGCCCATCTTTCTTTTTCAACTTTAAGACTGTTTCCGGCAAGCAACGATTCTCTCATTCCTGAATCACCTGAAAGTATATCAAATGGCATAAGGTTATACTCATATTCGTATGGGGGAAGCTTGAATTTCAGTGCTCCTGGTTCTGTTGTTTTAATAATCGCGTCAAAGATTTCCAGAGCGGTAGCCACAGGTTTAAAACGGTCAATATCTGTAATATGTATCTGCAATCCGTTACAATGCTCACCCGTAAATTTATGGAAAGTTGGAATAAAATCATGAGTCCTGAAAATACAACCTTCAATATTTCTGGCTTTCAGATATTTTTTAAGTTTTTCAGAATCAATATAGGGTGCTCCGAAAAGCTCAAACGGGATGGTTGTACCTCTTCCCTCAGAAAGATTAAGAGCCTCAATAAGGACCGTTCCAGGATACACTAGTGCTGATTGTACGGTAGGTATGTTAGGTGATGGCAATACCCATGGAAGTTGTGTATCACTGAATAATGAAGATCTGCTCCAGTTTTTCATGCAGATAACATTCAGACCGCAAGTCGGGTAATAATGTTTTTTTATCCAAAGCGCCATTTCGCCTATTGTCATTCGATGACATAAAGGAATTGATGCACCTCCAACGAATGTAAAAAATTCCTTCTTCAAAACCGGACCATCAAATGAGAGCCTTGAAATAGGATTTGGCCTGTCAAGCAACCATACTGGTATCCCTGCTTCAGTACATGCCTCCATACATAACTTAACAGTCCATATATAAGTATACAACCTGGCTCCAACATCCTGCAGATCGATTAAAAATGCATCAATACCGTCAAGCATTTCAGGATTAGGTTTACGATGCGTTCCGTAAAGACTGTAAAGAGGTATGTGAAATACCGGATGATTTTGGCTTTGCCACTCGATCATGTTATCCTGTGTCTGCCCATGTATGCCATGCTGTGGTCCGAAAAGGGCAGCTAATTTACAATCCTTCATATTATAAAAGATATCGGAAATATGTTCGAAGCTCCTTGTGATGCTTGATGCATGGCATAGAATACCGATTCTTTTTCCCTTAAGCTCCTTCGGAAAATTATTTAAAATAGATTCTAATCCTGTAATTACCATCTGAGCGTTTTTGTGAACAAATATATACTTATCGTACTAAAATGATCAATAACATCTGTGATAATAATTAAAAATGAATATTCTTTCATAAGTTTGAAAATTTAAATCTGACCGGACAAACTGAAACGGGCTTCACAGATTAAAAACTTCAAAAGTATAATTGCAAAACTGATGAATATAACCTTTTAAATGAATAGAAATGAATAATAAATTCAGGTCATATACTTTACAGGCTCTTGAGGTCTTGATGATCTTTCTTCTTGTTTCATGTTCCGGCCACTGGAAAAAGACTATCAGTATAATTGAAACAACTGATGTTCATGGAGTTATTCTTCCTTATGATTTCATTGAAAAAGGAAAACTTAATTTTTCCATGGCCTCATCATATACTTATATCAGGAAGATCAGGAAAGAAAAAGATGCAACTTTTCTTCTTGATGATGGAGATAATCTCCAGGGACAACCCGAGGTATATTACTATAATTATATTGATACAATACAACCACATTTTGTTTCTGAGGTAATGAACTACATGGGTTATGATGCAGCTACCGTTGGAAACCATGATGTTGAAACTGGACATGCCGTTTATGACAGGTTGGTAAGGGAAGATAAATTCCCTTTGCTTGCCGCAAATGCGGTTGATATTGAAACAGGAAAACCTTATTTCAAACCATATCAGATTTTAGAAAAGGATGGAATTAAAATAGCTGTTTTTGGACTGGTTACCCCTGCTATTCCTGAGTGGTTGCCACCCCAGTTATATTCCGGCATTGAATTTAAAGATATGGTTGAAACTGCAAAGAAATGGATGCCAGTTATTTTAAATGAAAAACCAGATCTGGTAATTGGGCTGTTTCATTCAGGGTGGGATAGGGCTGATGCCGTGTTAAAGCATACTGATAATCTTAGTGAAAATGGTTCGGCCGCTGTTGCTTACAATGTTCCGGGATTTGATATTATTTTTACCGGTCACGATCATAAAGCAGCGAATGAGAAATTTGTAAACTCAGCAGGAGATACTGTATTAATTCTCAACGGAGGAAGCAGATCTGAAAAACTGGCAGAGGCAGACATAACATTTGCTTCAGGGAAGATAAAAGGAAAGCGACATATCAAAATCGCAGGAAAATTATTAAATGTTTCTGATTTTAAACCTGATCCGGAGTTTATTGAAAGGTTTAATCACCAGTTTAAAACAGTTGAGGAATATGTTAACAGACAAATAGGTAATTCTACTGTAACAATCTCATCAAGAGATTCTTATTTTGGATCATCAGCCTTTGTTGATATGATTCATTCTATTCAACTCTCAATCACAGGAGCAGATATTTCGTTTGCCGCTCCACTTTCTTTTGATGTACAGATTCGCAAGGGTCCTATAAATGTGGGAGATATGTTTAAGCTTTATCGATTTGAGAATATGCTCTATACTATGTCTTTATCTGGCGATGAGATTAAGAAATATCTTGAGTATTCTTATTCAGGATGGCTTAATACAATGAATGGACCAGGAGCCTTATTGCTTAAACTGCGTGTTGGGAGAAATGGAAAACCTATATTATCAAATGATAAGGCATGGTTTAAAAACCAGTCTTATAATTTTGATTCTGCAGCCGGGATTAATTATACAGTTGATGTTAGCAGACATGAAGGAGACAGAATAACGATAACGGGTTTTACTGATGGCAGACCTTTTGATAAAAATAAAATGTATAAAATTGCCGTTAATTCATATCGTGGCAACGGTGGAGGAGGTCATTTCTCAGAGGGTGCCGGCATATCAGGTGAAGAACTCAGAAAACGACTCATTTCGTCAACTGACAGAGATTTAAGGTATTATATACTTAAAGCAATTGAGGAAAAGAGAACGATAGATCCTCTACCATTGAATAACTGGAAGATAGTTCCTGAAAATTGGGTAAAAGCAGCCAGATCGGCAGAATATCCTTTACTATTCGGCAGAAATAATTAGTTTTGAAATATCAGTATGGCAGAAAAGGATACGGAATTAATATCAGAAGGGCTTAAACTTCCTGTTGTCGAGGAGTTCTTTTCTTTACAGGGAGAAGGCTTCCATACTGGTAAAGCAGCCTATTTTATCAGACTGGGAGGTTGCGATATTGGCTGCAGCTGGTGCGATTCCCGCTTTTCATGGAATCCTGAAATACATCCTGTTGTTGAAACAAAATCGATTATCGATCGGGTTGTGGAATCAGGTACTGATTCAGTTGTTGTGACCGGAGGGGAACCTCTTATGTGGAACCTTGACGACCTGTGCAAGGGCCTGAAAAATAAAAATATAAGTACTTTTATTGAAACTTCCGGAGCCTATCAATTGACAGGAATATGGGACTGGATTTGCCTTTCCCCGAAACAAAACATGCCTCCGATTGCTGATATCTGTAAAGTTGCAGATGAGCTCAAGGTAATCATAAGCAATAAAAGCGATTTTGACTGGGCCGAAAAATATCACAAGCGGGTAAGCGAGGGATGTAAATTATTTCTGCAGCCCGAATGGAGCTTATTTGAAACAATTATTGCTGAAGTAGTTGAATATATTAAAAAGAATCCGGTATGGAGAATTTCCTTGCAGGCTCATAAATATATGCATATTCCATGATTCAGATATGAAGCACATATATAGAATATTTTTAATGACGGCTATCTGTGCTGCACCGGGGATCAGTTTTTCCCAGGGATTTCATACTGCATCGAACAAAGCCCTTAAGGTTTATAATGAAGGTGTTGCCGCCTTTGATTATGTTGATTATTTTAAGGCTGAAAAAGACTTTAAAGAAGCCATTAATATTGACAATAATTTTTATGAAGCTTATTTAATGTTGGGGGAACTAATGTCAAAACAAAACAAGTTCAGTGAAGCTGCAGTAAATTACAGAAAAGCGGTAAAACTTGATTCGCTGTATTATAAACCGATATTTTTCAATATGGCAAATGCAGAAATGATGTCGGGCGATTATTATAATGCTCTTGTACATTTTAATGTTTATCAGGCCCAGGAGGGAATGTCTGCCACAAATAAGATTGCAGCTGCCAGGTGCATTAAAAACTGTGAATTTGCGTTGAATGCCATAAAACATCCTGTGCCATTTAATCCGGTAAGCGTCGGTCCCGGGATTAATACGGTTGATGATGAATACTGGCCATCTATAACTGCAGATGGTCAGACTCTTATGTTTACCAGGCAACCAAATTTATCAACAAATCCCGACTTTAAGGGAATCGTTCAGGAAGATTTTTATATAAGTATCTATTCAGATGGTAAATGGCAAAAAGCTTTTAATGCCGGGGCTCCCCTGAACACTATTCAAAATGAAGGTGCACAGACACTTTCTTCTGATGGAAGCTATATGTATTTTACTGCGTGCAATCGTCCGGGCGGAATGGGTAATTGTGACCTCTATTTTTCAGCTTATAAAAATGGCAAGTGGACCGAACCATCTAACCTGGGATCTCCGGTTAATACAAACCGATGGGAATCAACTCCATCCATAAGCTCTGATGGAAGAACGCTGTTTTTCTCCAGCAGCAGACCCGGGGGTTTTGGAGGTAAAGACATCTGGTTAACAAGATTAGATGAAAAAAATAAGTGGACGGAACCTTTGAACCTTGGCAGTACTATTAATACAGATGGTGATGAGATGTCACCTTTCATACATTTTGATGGAAAAACGCTCTATTTTGCTTCTGATGGAAGGCTGGGAATGGGAGGATTTGATCTTTTCGTTACCAGAATGAATAATGATAGCACATGGACTGAGCCGCAGAATCTCGGATACCCTATTAACACTTACAACGACGAGATGGGGCTTATAATAGAGTCGAATGGACAAAAAGCATACTACTCTTCTATACGGGATAAGTCAAAAGGTAAGGACATTTTCTCTTTCACCCTTTATGAATCAGTACGGCCTAATCCCGTTTCTTATATGAAAGGTAAGGTTTACGACAAGGAGACAGGAAAGCTAATAACTGCAGACTATGAATTAATTAATCTCTCAACAGGAAAGATAATGATTAAAAATATGACTGATGAAACCGGTAATTTTCTTGTTTGTCTACCTTCAGGATACAATTATGGGATAAATGTCAGCAAGCCTGGCTACCTCTTTTATTCAGAAAATTTTATGTTTGAAGGTATACATACGGTTTCTAAACCTCTGCTTAAAAAAATTGTTCTGAATCCTGCTGTAGCAGGAGAGAAAATGCAGTTGTCTAATGTATTCTATGAAATAGACTCCTGGCAACTTAAAAAAGAATCCATGACAGAATTGGATAACCTTGCAACTCTTCTTTCGGACAATATGAACCTTGTAATTGAAATTGGAGGATATACCGATTCTACAGGAACAGAAAACTACAATATATCATTATCTGAAAAAAGAGCATTATCGGTTGTGAATTACCTTATAAAAAAGGGGATTTCTTCAGAAAGGCTTAAATATAAGGGTTATGGCAACACTTCTCCTTTAGGAGATAATGTTACATCTGAAGGCAGAAAATTAAACAGAAGAACTGAAGTAAAAATTATTGAGGTAAAGAAATAAAAAAAATGGCTGCCTATTGGTGAAACAGCCATTTACTCACTTACTGATTGAATTCAGACATTGAAACTAATGACACTTGCTTTTATCAGATAGCAATCATGGTATTTACATATTTATTTATATTTATAGACGAGCTTGCCACTACCTTTACAGGAATTGAAAAATATATTCCCGTTCCGGTAAGTCCGTTACATTCAACATATATAGTTCCTCCCAGCATCTGAATTAACTTTTTGGCAAGGGCGACATTAATGGCAGTGTAAGTATCGTTGTGAAGCAGGAGAGATTCACTAAGGTCTTCCGTTTGAAAAAAATCTTTGCATTTGAAATAACCCTGACCGGAATCGAGAACATAGAAATTTATTTTATCATCCCTGAGAAAATACCCGATTTTTACGTATCCTGAATTGGTGTTTTTTATTGAATTCTGGAACAGACTTCTTATTACCCTGTAAATCTTGTTCTTGTCAATAATAACTTCCGTGGATTTCGAGTACTGAATTTCCGTTACAAGTTCAATATCTTTATGGCCTTCTTTGTTTAGTTCTTCCCTGAATTCTGAAAGAAGGTCATCAAGAAAACTATCTAATTTGCAAATTTTTGAATCAGCTTTTGTGTTACCCGTATCAATTATGGCCGAATCAAGAAAACTATCGAAAAGACTAATCAATTGATCACATGCGTTTAATATCTGACAGCTGAATTCTTCACGGTCCGAGTCGTTGCAACTGCTATCCTTCATAAGAAATGAAAAAGCAACAATTGCATTCATGCTTGTTCTCATTTCGTGAGAAATCCCTGTCAGAACTGTCGGACAATTTATCATACCGTTATTTGGTGAATTCATAATATTCGTATTACCCTGATCTTCAATTGTGAGCTATAGAAACTTTTGGAACCCAATTTTATTACAATGTGATTAGCCTTAATTACTTGAGGCCCCTGATAATTTTTCGTGCATCAGTTTTATAAATTCCATTCTCTTTTCCAATAATTTTAAAAAGTTGTTTTGCCTTTTCCGTTTCATAAGAATTGAGGTAACAGAGAGCCAGATACCATTGAGCCTGATCTATATAAAGGTTATCTTTATCATCTATCACTTTAACAAATGATTGTTTCGCTTCAGGATATTTCTTATCTTCAAAATTTGAGACACCCGTCAGTAAAACTGCCTGCATATCCTTGGGTTTCTTTTCAATCACCTTGGTGAAAAGAGCTGCCGCTTTCTCATAATCGTGGGTATTATAAAATTCTAGCGCAAGTGTGAAATCGGCATCTGTTCCCGACTGGGCTGACCTTTGACCCGTAGGAGGTTCATAAACTTTATAATAGTTCTTCATTATTTTCTCATTATTCAGATTCTTTCCAGAAAACAATAGGACAGAGCCGATCAGAATAATTCCTGTAAATACAGCTGCATATTTTATATAGGTTGTTTTCTTAAAGTTGTTTGCAGGATTAGCGGTCACTTTTCGTTGATGTTCAATTTGTGAAAGCTTGTTTCGCAATGAAATTACATCCTGATTCTTTAGAATCTCATCAGCATGCTTCCTGAGATTAACCTCATTCCTGAGTTTTTCATTGCCTTCAAGCTCCCTGAGGAACCACTCTTTTTCTGCTTCGCTCATCTCACCGGCATTAAACCTTTCGATGAAATATGAAAAATCAATTGTTTTCATGGATATAAAATATTATTTCATTTTGAAAATAGTCAATTTTTTAGTATATGCTTTTACTAAGCCATATAAAAGTCTCAGTATCAGCTAATTTTCTTAATAAGTTATTGCTTACTATAGGCAAACGCCATTCAATTTTTGAAAAAGTCCAAACTTAGAACAATACAATTAATATGCTAAAGTCTGTTAGTATGTTTTGTTAAAAATAATATATCAATACTTTCAGAGTATTACCGGTGGAACTGTTGATTTAATTATAGGGTCATTTTCTCCGCCACGAACAGAAATCATCTCTTCTATTGAAAGTGCAAATTCTGTAAAAATGTCTTTTGTCAGTTTTGAATTCAGGGTTTTCATAGTTTTTATTTTTTAGTCAGGGTAATTACTTATTCAGTTTCTATACTGCTACATGTCGGATGACACTATTTTGTGACACAAAAAAATCAACTATTTTTAAAATATTTTTTTATCCGCACATAATCAGGTAATTACACCGAACAAAATTTTGCTTAAATGTTAAAATTGATTTGGTTTTATTATCTTTGATCAGGATTTTATGGGGTCTTTCTTAAACTTTGAGGTAGTTTCATGAATTTTAAAATGCAAGTTTTCAAATTTGTAATTTTTTATTTATTGATATGGGCAGGTGCCGGTCATTCCTTATTGTTAGCTGGCTCAGGCTTACCCTTTTATTTTTTTGACAGAGATTATTCTTCCAGAGCAGCTGCCCCTCATGAAATTCTTAAATCATCAGAGGAAATTGCAAAGCTGAATGAATTGCTTAAAGAATCGATCAAAAATCTACTATCTGGTAGAGATACGATTCAAAGCAGAGTTATTACGAAAAAAATTATTGAAAGGTTACGTGTAAGTAAGATAAATGATTCAGTCTTATATGAATCCTTCTATCTCGTAGGAGTATATTATTTGTTTGTAAAAAATTATAGCGAGTCTATATATTACCTTGATCGCTGTTTGTCATTCAAGGAGAAATCAGGTGAATTTGACGAGCGATATGTAAGAATTCTATATAATCTCGGTGTTGCTTATATAGGTAACGGAGATATTAAAAAGCATGAAGAAATATCATCAAAATCTCTGGAAATTGAAAAAAAAATCAATGGTGATTCAAGCCCTTTACTGGCAACTATCTATATGAGTCTTGGTTTAGGATATTCAGAGCTGCAGGAACATGACAAGGCACTGAATTATTTCAATAATGCTTTGACCATAGCAAATTTAAAACCCGATAGCGTACCTCCCTCGACAAAGGCTGATATTTATGCAAGTTTGGGCGGAAGTTATACCAGAATTGCTGATTTCTCGAAAGCAAAAATATACCTCGATAAAGCAGAATCGCTCTATAAACAGTATGAATTAGGCGTCAGTGAGAATTATATCAATCTGATGAACAGCCTGGCAATAACCGCTGGAATTCTCAATCAAAATGCTGAAGCTGAGGAGTACTATAAAAAGGTTATTCCCATCGCTTTAGCGAATAATTCAACAGTGGCATATAATATAATAAACAGTTATTCTGTATTTCTGGCGAATAATGGAAAATCAAAGCAAGGCGAAGAGTTGCTCAGAGCTGCTCTTGAACAGGCAAAAAGCAGACAAAAATTATCTTCCAGGACTTATATAGAAGTACTTATTAACTACGCGAATTTTTTGCGTGAGTCTAAAATTGACAATGAAAAATCAGTTGAAAGTTTTGCCAGATGCCTCGAGTATATTCAATTGAATCAGACTGACCTCACTTTAAAAGCCTATGTATATATCGGATATTCTCTCTCATTAAATGTAGCGGGAGAACGGGATAAAGCTTTGAAAATTATTCAGTCATTGATTGATCAGGATCAGGAAAAACTTTCAATTGCAGAAGGCTACAACAATGGACGGCCTGAAAATATAAAGGCAGATAGAATATCTATAAAGATTCTTCAAACAAAATACAGAATCTTAATGGATATATATCGAACAACAAATAATCAAAAAGCTCTGGAGGCGGCTGCAAATACTTCAGAATTAATAGTTTCTATTATAGAAAAAGTCAGAATAAATATAAGCGAGGATGATAGCAGGCTCATACTTGGCGACCGTTACAGAGAATCATATCTTAATGCAATTCGGGATTTTCATCTTCTTTACTATAATACAAATGATGTTCATTTCCTGGAAAAAGCATTTGAATATTTTGAAAAAAGTAAAGTTGCAGGTTTGCTGGCTTCTACCAGGGAATTAAAGGCATCCCAGGTTAATATTCCATCATCTATAGGCGAATTTGAAAAAAAGCTGCAGGTTGATATAACCCTATTCAATGCACGTCTGGCAGAAGAATCATCAAAGGAAAAGCCTGATTACGGCCTGATAAATAAATGGAAGGAAAACTTACTTGAGTCGACAAGGTCAAGGGATTCATTGATACTGATCTTTGAAAAACAATACCCTGTATACTATGCTGTTAAGTACAATACAAGTGTAGCTGAACTTAAGGATATTCCTAAGATTTTCGGCAACAAAGGAAACTATTTAAATTATGTTTTGTCTGACACTGTGCTTTATATTTTTGTCGCAAATAAAAAGCATCAGCAACTTATTGCAACGCGGGTTGATTCGTCATTCTTTAATGATATAAGAAAATTCAGGAGCCTGCTTTCGGTGCCACTGCATTCTGATAGAGCCTCTGAGGATTTTCAGGAATTTCAGGTTACAGGATACAGGTTGTACAAGACTCTGATTGATCCTGTAAGATCCTATCTTATTTCTGATAAGTTAATTATATCCCCTGATAATATTCTCTCATACATTCCATTTGAAACTATACCCACATCATCAGAACAACAGAAAGAGGTTATGTACCGGAACCTAAGTTATCTTATGAATAGTTATGATATATCATATACATATTCTGCCACCTTTATGGCAGAATCAGAAAAAAAAGAAAATAATAGAAGCAATAGCCTCATAGCGTTTGCCCCCGATTACCCCGAGCCGATAGATATCCAATCGGTATTGATGTCACGTCAAGGCGGAAGAGGTGTGCTGAATGATCTCCCTTTTGCACGACAGGAGGCAAAGTATGTATCTGATATCACCGGAGGAACACTATTTGAGAACAGTGCGGCAAAAGAATCAGTATATAAGAAAGAGTCAGGAAAATACGATATAATTCATCTGGCAATGCATACTCTCCTGAATGATAAAAACCCTATGAACTCAACATTGATATTCAGCCAGGGAAAAGATTCCATAGAAGATAATTATCTTAAAACCTATGAAATTTACGGAATACCTCTTAAGGCAAAAATGGTTGTTCTCAGTTCTTGCAACACAGGGACAGGATTATTGTACTCAGGTGAAGGCATTTTAAGTCTTGCCAGGGGCTTTATTTATTCTGGAAGCCAATCAGTAGTTATGTCAATGTGGGAAATTGAAGATAAATCAGGAACAGATATTGTAGAGCTGTTCTATAAAAATCTTAAGAAAGGATATCCGAAAAGCGTTGCCTTGAAAAATGCCAGAACCGAATTTCTTGAAAATGCCGATCAGTTGAGGTCACATCCTTACTTTTGGGCCACTCTTGTAGTCTATGGAAATAATGCCCCATTGTATCATCCTTACAGGATTAGAATTATTGTTGTTTCTTTAATAATAGTTCTGCTTCTTTTGCCTGGATTTTATTTTTGGAAGCGTAAGTACTCCTGATATTCAGGATCTTCTTTAACGAGATCGAGCAGAGCTTCTTTGCTCAGGTATTTTTTTCTCCTGGCATAAACTTCATTCTTCAGGTTCATTTTTTCAGCAATTTCTTCATATGTCAGACCATCGGAAAACAAATTCAAGACCATTTGCTGATCGGATTTCAATCTTTGAAAAACCCTGCTTATTATTCTTTCCAGAACAAGATCTGATTGATCCTCAGTTGTTTCGTCAGGCAAGTCAATCACCAGATCCGTTGTTTTTTGCTTTCGCCTGAGCTGAGCGCTCCAGACATTACGGGCGATTCCAAAAAAGTAGCCCTTAAGATCTGTTGTCAGATTAAGGTTATCTTCAGTTATTTGATTGTAAAGCGCAATGATAGAATCCTGGAAAACATCGGAAACATCTTCAATAGATCCGCTGTTATTGAGAACATGATTTTTAACTGATTGAAAATAATTGTCATAAAGCCAATTCAGAACCTTATCGTCCTGATTGCGTATACCAATAATTATGTTAATATCAGATATTTTTTTAAACAACCCCTTGTGCTTAGAAGAATCAAATGGCAAATATAGTATTTCCAAAAACTAATTCTCTTTTTATACTAGCAGAGGTTCTGATTTTATCTGAAACATAGGATTATCTTAATCAAAATATAAATATCTTTACTATGGCAAAAATAAATTTCCGGTAACGTCAGATGTCTTTCCCTTTTGTAAAACAACCCGATGCAATGGATTGCGGACCTGCCTGCCTGAAAATGGTAGCGGGATTTTACAAAATGAACTTTTCTCTCGATTCTCTCAGGAAAAAGTGTTATATAACCCGGGAAGGGGTCTCATTTCTAGGACTTTCTGAGGCTGCTGATTCTTTGGGTTTCAGAACCATAGGTGTAAAAATTCCTTTCGATATATTGAATGAGAATGTTCCTATGCCCTGCATTGTGCATTGGAGGCAGAAACATTTCATTGTAATTTATAAAATCAAAAATGAAAAAATTTGGGCTGCAGATCCTGCTGTAGGGCTAATTAAATTTACACGTGAGGAATTTGTAAGGAGCTGGGCGTCAACAGTATTAGATGATAAGCCCGCAGGCCTTGTTCTGATAATAGAACCGACTCCGGCACTTTTTAAGAATGAGAACGAAACAGAAAAGACAACAGGGTTTAGATTTTTATTTAAATATTTTCACCTTTACAAGAAATATCTTTACCAACTTATTCTGGGGTTGCTCCTCGGAAGCTGCATTCAGCTGGTAATACCCTTCCTCACACAATCTATTATTGATATCGGTTTAAATAATAATGATTTAACCTTTATTTACCTTATCCTTTTTGCCCAACTGGCCCTGGTCATCGGAAGAATGTCAGTAGAGTTTATTCGCGGATGGCTGTTACTTCATATTGGGTCAAGAGTTAACGTTGCAGTCATTTCAGGCTTCCTACAAAAACTGATGTCATTGCCTGTCTCTTTTTTTGATACAAAACTAACCGGCGATATTCTGCAGCGCATAGAAGATAATAACAGGATTGAAGAGTTTCTCACGTCTGCCAGCCTCAATATATTATTTTCTTTTTTTAACCTGGTTGTGTTTGGAATTGTACTGGCTATTTACAGCCTTAAGATACTAGCCTTATTTCTGGCTGGATCAGCCTTGTATATAATTTGGGTTTCACTTTTTATGAAATCAAGGGCGAGGCTTGATCATCAGCGTTTTAAACAGATGTCTGTTTCTGGCAACAAGCTGATTAATATTGTGAATGGCATGCAGGAGATAAAGCTTACACAAAGTGAACTAAGCATGCGATGGGACTGGGAAAAGCTTCAGGCGATCCTGTTTGGGCTAAAGGTGAAAGGATTGAGCCTGATTCAGTATCAGTCTGCAGGGGCAACTTTTATAAATGAAGTAACTAATGTTCTCATTACAATTGTTGCTGCAACAGCTGTTCTTAAAAATGACATGACTCTTGGTATGATGCTTGCCGTACAGTTCATTATAGGCCAGCTGAATGTGCCTGTAAGCCAGATAATTGGTTTCTTTCGTATGTCACAGGATGCAAAAATGAGCCTTGACAGGCTTGCGGAGGTACATAACCTTGAAGAGGAGGAACCCGACCCTGAAGTGAAAGTACGAAAGCTTCCCGATAAAAAGGACATCTATTTTAATAATCTTTCTTATCAATATGAGGGTCCCCGTTCTCCATACGCATTAAAAGACATTGACCTGTTTATTGAAGAAAACAAAATAACAGCAATTGTTGGAACAAGCGGAAGTGGTAAAACAACTTTATTAAAGATGTTGCTTGGTTTCTATCACCCGGTTGCAGGTGAAATACTTGTTGGAGACTTACGGCTGTCAAACCTGAGTCTTAAGGTCTGGCGTAAAAAGGTGGGAGCCGTTATGCAGGATGGTTTCCTGTTCCCTGACACGATAGCCGCCAATATTGCTCCGGGATCGGAAGAAATCGATGAGGATAGACTAATCAAAGCTGCAGATATTGCGAATATCAGGGGATTTGTCGAATCCCTTCCCCTTGGATATAATACCAAAATAGGGGCAAATGGCCATGGATTAAGTGAAGGCCAGAAACAAAGACTGCTTATTGCAAGGGTGATCTATAAAAATCCGGATATTATAATCTTTGATGAAGCAACTAATTCGCTTGATGCCAATAATGAAAAAGTAATAGTTGAAAATCTTTCTGAATTTTTTGAAGGCAAGACAGTTATCATTGTTGCTCACCGTCTTAGCACTGTCAGGAATGCAGATAAAATTGTTGTACTTGACAGTGGCAGGATAATTGAAGCAGGTAGTCATGATGACTTGATTGGGAAAAAGGGAGCATATTATAACCTCGTGAAGAACCAACTTGAACTGGGCAGTTAAAAGAGATAGATGCAAAACAGGAGACCTGAAATATTATATTCCGAACCTGTGAGAGAAATTATGGGAAAACCCCCCAGGAGAATTCTCAGATGGGGAACAACTATTCTGTTTCTGGTTTTTATACTTTTCATTCTCTTTTCCTGGTTAATAAAATATCCCGATATCATCCCTGCACCTGTGTTAATTACCACTACTAATCCTCCAGTGACCCTGGTAACTAAAATTACTGGTCATATTAAGACATTATATGTTAAAGAAAGGGAGAAGGTCAACGCCGGGCAATTAATTGCCGTGATGGAAACAACGGCTTCGGTGAATGAAATTGAACTTCTCAAACAAACTATTGATACAGTAAAGACCCCTGAAATTCTTACCTATACTATGCTGCCGCTTTTTTCAGAGCTTGGAGAACTTCAGAGCTATTATGGAGCTTTTTTGAAGAATCTTTCAGATTTAAATAATTATGTCAGCAATGATTCTTACGGCAGCAAGATCGTCTCGCTCAACAATGAAATAATCGGAATCCAGGAATTTATTGATCGATTGATTACAAAGGAAAAGCTTTATTCTGAAAACCAGCGAATTGAAGCAAAAAATTATAATAGAGATTCCTTACTTCGTGCCGGAAATGTAATACCTGAAAGTGAGCTTGAGAGGGCTCACCAATCTTTATTGAAAGTAAATATTGATCTTCAGCAGGCTAAGCTCGACCACTCAGCAAAATCGATAGAGCTGGCTGAAAAGCGTCAGCTCCTGAATGATGATAAAATTTCTCGGATTGATGATAAACAAAAGCTGGTTTCACTCTTAAGGGAATCTTTCTTAAATCTCAAAGCCCAGGTAAGTTTATGGGAAAACACCTATCTTCTCATTACTCCAATTGACGGAATCGTTTCATTTACAAAGTTCTGGAGTGCAAACCAGTCGGTGGTCAAAGATGAACCCGTAGTTAGCATTGTTCCTGTTGAAACGGGAAACTTTCTTGGCAGGATAGATCTGAAAATGGAAAGATCGGGAAAAGTGAAAACCGGGGAATTAGTGAATATTAAACTGAGCGGTTATCCTTACCTTGAATATGGGATGGTAAGAGGCATTGTGAAATCCAAATCTCTCGTTCCTTCCAGTGACACCTATATTATTGAAATTGAGCTTCCTAATGGTCTCACTACATTGTATGGAATACCGCTTGATTTCACTCAGAATATGCAGGGAACTGCTGAAATAATCACTAAAAACATCAGATTACTCCAGAAGATCGTCAATCCGTTCCGCTATATGGCAACAAAAAATAGAAAATGATTTGTTCTTATTTCTTCGAGTAAGGCTCATAATCATCATCTTTTGACGATGAGGGAAATGAACTTCCGGAGTTCTGGTTATTTTCTGTTCCTGATTTGCCTTTATCTTTTTTAACAAACTTCTGATATAACCTGATTGCTGCAACCGCTATAACAGCTGAAAAAACCAGTATTTGAGAATTATGCATATGCAGTTATGAATTAATTTCAGAATACAGAACATTAACTTTACTTGAAATTATTATTCAAATATATAATTTATCTTACTAAAATCTGATAATGACTGAATGAAAAGAACGATTTAAAATTTGCATTAATTTCATTCTGGTACTTGAAGGTCGTCTTATTATCTGATTCTCACATTTATTTATGTTAAAACTTTGAGTTTTATTAAATATTTCAATATTTTCGTACTCTGAAAATTCCATGGATTGCCATGATGTAGATTTCTGATAAAGTGCTGAACCATAAAAGGATTGATTATGACCAAGAAAAATCCGGATGACTCTGTTCGAATAGAACAATCCGGAGCGATCGAAAACGCTCTCGGAACTGAGGATGTCACACAAGCGGAAAACGCGCAGAAACCTGACTCTATGAACGGTTCTGAAGAAAATGAGAAAAGCATAGAGAAAAATATTGAAAATGAGGAGCATAAACCTGATGATGAATCCGGGCAAATTGCAAATAAGGAAGAGCCCGCATTTGAAGATGCTCATTCATTGGATGATATCGAACTTCCAGAGGTCGATTATTCAGGATACACGAAACATGAACTGGTTGATACATTAGGTCTCCTTATAGAAAACCGGCCTGCTCTGGAGATAAGGGATGATGTGGAACGCTTGAAAATCCTCTTTTATAAAAAATTGAAGAGCGAATCTGAGGAGAGGAAAACTAAATTTCTTGAGGATGGTGGCAAGATTGAGGAATACAGGCAGTGGGTTGATCCCGATGAAGCACGGGTCAAGCATCTGCTCGAGAAATATAAAGAGAGAAAAACCGACTATAATAAGATTCAGGAAGCTGAAAAATATGAGAATCTTAAGAAAAAGTACGATATAATTGACAAGATAAAGGATCTGGTAAACAGGGAAGAATCTATAAACAAGACTTTTCATGATTTCAGGGCCCTTCAGAATGAATGGCATTCAGTTGGGGTTGTCCCGCAAAGTTCTCTTAAAGATCTTTGGGAAAATTACCATCATTATGTCGAAATTTTTTATGATTATATAAAAATAAATAAGGAGCTCAGGGACCTCGATCTGAAAAAGAACCTTGAGGCCAAAATTCTGCTATGCGAGAAAGCGGAAGAACTTCTTATGGAACCAAATCCTGTTAACGCTTTCAGGTTGTTGCAGGACTATCATAATCAATGGCGTGAGATAGGACCTGTTCCCCAGGAATCGAAAAATGAGATTTGGGAAAGATTCAAGGAAGCCACTTCTCAGATCAATAAAAGACATCACGAGTATTTTGAGAAGCAGAAGGATGACCAGAAGAAAAACCTTGATGCGAAAACAGCCCTTTGTGAAAAAGTGGATGCAATAAACCTCCTTGAAATTAAAAATTTTAAGGAATTTGATGAACAGGCTGATAAGGTTGTGGAATTGCAGAAAATCTGGCGCACATTAGGATTTGCTCCAAAGAAACAGAATAACAAAGTTTATCAGAGGTTCAGGGATGCCTGTGATAAATTCTTTGAGAAGAAAAGAGGATTTTACGCAGACAACAAAGAGATTCAGCTTAACAATCTGCAGCTGAAAACTGAATTGTGCATACAGGCTGAAGTTCTTCAGGAAAGTACCGACTGGAAAACTACATCTGATGCACTTATTAAACTTCAGAAAGAATGGAAAGAAATAGGACCTGTCCCTCGGAAACAATCTGAGCGATGCTGGAAACGATTCCGTAAAGCATGTGATCACTTTTTCAACAAAAAAACTGAATTCTTTGCTGCTCTTGATACTTCATATGAAGATAATCTGAAGGCTAAACTTGCAATAATTGATGAACTTGAAAAATTTGAGCCAGGTTCTGATGTGCAGGCTGCTTTTGACCAATTGAAAGAATTACAAAGGAAATGGACCGAGATTGGCTATGTGCCTTTTAATATGAAAGATGAAATTACCAATAAATACAGGCTGGCCATAAATAAGGAGTTTGATAAACTGAAAATTGGAGATGAAGATAAGAGTATATTGAAATATAAAACTAAACTCGATAACCTGAAGACAAATCCCAAAGCTTCACGAAAAGTAAGAAATGAAAGAGATAAATTCTTTACAAAAATCAAACAGCTCGAGGGAGATATTGTCTTATGGGAAAATAATATTGGTTTTTTTGCAAAATCCACAAATGCCGATACAATGATTAAAGAGGTTGAAGAGAAAATAGAGAACGCCAAAAAACTGATTAAAACACTTGAAGAAAAAGTAAAGATGATCGACCAGTCAGGTCTTGATGATTAATGAAAAAAATATCTAATAAATAAATTATCACTGCATTGACAGACGTTAAGTATGTATTTGTTACAGGAGGAGTGACTTCTTCTCTGGGAAAAGGAATTATTTCAGCTTCTCTCGCAAAACTTTTACAGGCCAGAGGTTATTCTGTTACGATTCAGAAACTCGATCCTTATATAAATGTTGACCCGGGTACTCTTAATCCTTACGAACATGGTGAATGTTATGTAACACTTGACGGAGCTGAGACTGACCTTGATCTGGGGCACTACGAACGTTTTTTAAATGTCCCTACCAGTCAGGCCAATAATGTAACAACCGGCAGGATTTATCAGTCAGTCATAAATAAGGAGCGTAAAGGCGACTATCTGGGAAAAACTGTCCAGGTTATTCCTCATATCACTGATGAGATAAAAAGAAGGATCAAGCTTGTCAGTTCGGGTGATAAATATGATATTGTAATTACTGAAATAGGTGGTACAGTTGGCGACATTGAATCACTTCCGTACATAGAATCTGTACGTCAGTTGAAGTGGGAGCTAGGAGCGCAGAATTGTATAGTCATTCATCTCACTCTCGTTCCTTACCTTTCCTCAACCGGAGAATCCAAAACCAAACCAACTCAACACTCTGTTAAAGAACTTCTTGAAACAGGAATACAACCTGATATACTGGTACTAAGAACGGAAAGACACCTTAATGAAGATATTAAACGGAAAGTAGCTCTTTTTTGCAACGTCGAAGAGAATGCAGTTATTGAATCAGTTGATGTATCAACCATTTATGAGGTCCCGATAAAAATGCTGGAGCAGGGCCTTGACCGGACAGTACTACGAAAAATGGCTCTTCCTGTTGAGACAGAACCTCCTCTGACCGAATGGAGAGAATTCCTGACTAAGCTTAAAAATCCTAAGCATTCAATAAAAGTTGCTCTGGTTGGGAAATACGTTGAACTTCCTGATGCTTACAAATCGATTGCCGAATCGTTTGTCCATAGCGGTGCAATGAATGAATGCGAAATAGATGTTGAATATATCCATTCGGAAGAGATTACTGAAAATAATGTTATAGACAGGTTGAGCGGCTTCAACGGGATACTGGTAGCTCCCGGTTTTGGATCAAGGGGAATTGAAGGAAAAATATTAACTGCCAGGTATGCAAGGGAAAACAACATTCCTTTTTTTGGAATTTGTCTGGGCATGCAATGTGCAGTAATAGAGTTTGCGAGGAATGTTCTTAAACTGGAAGGCGCTCATTCGACGGAAATAAATCACAAAACAAAATATCCCGTGATTGATCTCATGGAGGAACAGAAAAGCATTATCGATAAAGGAGGAACAATGAGGCTAGGTGGATATAAGTGTATTATTGATAAAAACTCAAAAACTTTTGAATCATATCAGAAAACTGAAATTGTTGAACGTCACAGGCACAGATATGAATTCAACAATAAATATTATGATGATTTTAAAAACAATGGAATGATGCCCGTTGGAATAAACCCTGAGTCAGGACTGGTTGAGATAATTGAAATCCCCGGTCATAAGTGGTTTATTGGAGTTCAGTTCCATCCTGAGTATAGCAGCACTGTCATCAATCCTCATCCGCTATTCGTAAACTTCATTAAAGCCTGCATAGGCTAGAGACACAATGTATCGTGTTTCGATAATAATTTTTTAAATATTTTTTTATATTATGAACCAATTAAATTAACTCACTCTGAAGAATGGATAGAAATACAATCACAGGCCTTATCCTGATATTTTTAATCTTTATAGGGTTCAGTGTATATAACAGCAGCAGGACTAATAAAATGATAGAAAAAGCTTTGGTTACAGCTGAAGCTGAATATGCCCGGGGAGATCTTGAAACAGCAAGAACTGAATACGTCAATATATTGAGAATAAAGCCTACTGAACCTGTTGCGCTTGCCCGAATAAGTGAAATAAATTCAAAACTCGGTCCAGTACCTGGAAATCAGAAATCAGATTCGCTTGCTGTAAAACAGACGAATTCCGCGACTGCCGTAAATAATTCACAGGGAACACAGGGGACACAGACAGAAATAAATCAGTATGGTGTTTTTGCTCAATCGGCAGTAGGCCAAAATGACTTTATCACCCTTGAAAACAATAAGATTGAACTTAAAATATCATTGAAGGGAGGGAGAGTGTATTCTGCGCATTTAAAAGATTATAAGACTTTTGACGCCAAACCATTAATACTGTTTTCGGGCGACTCTACCGTATTCGGATTTAATTTTTTCACTACAGACAATAAAGCCGTGCAGACAAATAATCTATATTTTAAGCCGGCGTCTGACCAAAAAGCTTATAACGTCGTTTCCAGGCCGGAGAGTGTGATTCTGAGATTACCTGCAGGCGATGATAAATACATTGAATATAAATATACGCTTGCTCCGGATAAATATTTGGTCGAATTTAATGTTAATTTCAAATCGATGGAAGGTATTATTGCCTCAAACCAGAGTAGTTTGACATTAGATTGGAAGACATACATTCCTCAACAGGAGAAAGGCAGACAAAATGAAGAGACTTACTGCGCATTAAATTACAAGTATTATCAGGGTGAGGTTCCTATCCCCAAAATTCGCCAGTCAAAAGAAATTGTTAAAACCGATATCGCTACAAAACTCAGCTGGATATCGTTTCAGGACCAGTTTTTTTCCTCAATAATTATTACCAATGATTTTTTTCTTAATGCTTCTCTTTCTTCGAACCGCACTATAGGATCAAAAAAATACCTGAGATACTATACTTCTGAAGTAGGAATTCCTTTCAATAGCAGCACTTCGAATTCGATCAATATGAAGTTATATTACGGGCCAAATTCAATTCCAATTCTAAGAAAGGAAGGGCTTGAACTCGAAAAGATTGTTTTTCTTGGAAGGAACATTATTGGATGGATAAGCAGGTTTGTGATCATCCCAATCTTTAACTGGCTTAATCATTTTATAAGCAATTTTGGTTTAATTATACTTATACTGACAATTATAATTAAGGTTGTTCTCTTCCCTCTCACTTATAAATCCTACCAATCGCAGGCAAAAATGCAGGTACTTAAGCCTATGGTGGAGGAGCTGGGGAAAAAATTTCCCAAAAAGGAAGATGCAATGAAAAAGCAGCAGGCAACGATGGATCTATACAAGAGGGCAGGAGTGAACCCGATGGGCGGTTGTCTGCCTATGTTGCTCCAGATGCCAATTCTCTTTGCTATGTTCAGGTTCTTTCCTGTTTCTATTGAACTCAGGCAGGCGCACTTCCTTTGGGCTACAGACTTATCAACATATGATTCAATATTGCATCTACCTTTTTTAATACCTATGTATGGTGACCATGTAAGTCTGTTCACACTTCTTATGACTGCATCAACTTTGCTGACAATGAAGATGACAGGTTCATCACCCGGGTCGGATCAGCCTGGAATGAAGATGATGATGTACATGATGCCTATAATGTTTATGCTTATTCTTAATAACTTCTCGGCTGGACTTACCTATTATTATTTTCTCGCAAATATGCTGACGTATATCCAGAATATAGTATCCAAAAGGTTTATCAACGCTGATGCAGTGCTAGCGACCCTGGAACAGAATAAGAAAAAAGCTATTCCAAAATCAAAATGGCAGCAGCGACTTGAAGCAGCTGCTAAACAAAGAGGAATTAACCCACCTAAAAAATAACTACCTAAACTATTTTTTTGTAAAAGGCTGTCCCCAAAAGGCAGCCTTTTTATTTACAATGATTCATTAGGTTAATGAGATAAGATATTATTTGAACCTTAATGATCCCGAGTACACGGGATTTTGTCCCTTCGTGGTAAATTTTATTTCACTTAAACTCAAAGGTTCACAGTGGAATACACAAAGTAACACTAAGGAAAACCGTTGGCTGATTTTTCAAAAGTTAAAAATTATTAAAATATAACTGCAATTCGAAAAATGTACTAAATTTATTTCTTCCAATTAAACGGGGAAATGGGAAAAAAATTTAAAAACAAAGATTTAGCCGCCAGGCTTGGCGTGTCCGGTACTTTAGTATCACTTGTCCTTAATAATAAGGCCGATCAGCAGGGTATCCGAAAAGATACACAGGAAAAGGTGTTTATGCTAGCCAGACAGATGGGATATTATGATTCACTGCAACTGAAGAATGAATCTTCACCTGCAGAAGAAAAACCCGGAGTACTGGGAATGATAGTCCCTTCTATCAATGATCCTTTTGTTATTCAGATAACACCCTATCTTCAAAAAGCTTTTTCAAGCATAGGAGTTGGATTCTCAATTGTGACAAAAGATCCTGATGATCAGCGATATGATCGCCTTGTGGGAGCATTTAAGAAGTTTTATAGCGGCCTTATCCTGCTTGGAGATGCTGCTGATGATGCCACAATAAGGGCACTCAGAACAACCGATTATCCTTTCGTTCTTCTCGAAAAACCTTCAAGAAACCTACGGCTAAACGCTGTCAGCACTGATACTATAGCAGGTGCTCGACTAGTTGTGAATCATCTTGATAAACTTGGCTATAAAAACATAATCATTGTAGCCGATCATAGATCTTCGGCTACTGATACGACAGCAATCCAGGATATTATCAATGCAATTGATCAGAAGCCAGGCATTTCAAGACCTGTTGTTGTTGAATTAGACAAAAGATATGCAGCGGATGAAATTGATTCATCAGAGTTTGAAGAATATCTACGTCCCCCTTACCGGGCCGATGTTATGATTATAATGAATGCCAGCCTGGTTTATCCTATAATGACCCTTTTAAGAAAAAAGAAACTAAGGGTTCCACAGGATATTGCAGTAGTTTCAATGGAGGAGGGAACAGGATTCGACCTGATGTTTTCTCCTGTTACCTGTCTTCGCAAACCTCTTTCAGGCATTTCAACAAAAGTTGCAAATATGATATGGTCAGAGGTTAAAAATTCAGGAAAAGGCAAGTTTAAACGGCAGGTAAATATATCACCCGAACTCATTATAAGAAATTCCTGCGGTACAATATAGAATCTTAGTTTACATGAAAATATCTCTAAAGAATATAGAGACAAATTCTGTAGAGACAGGTCTCAGGCCTGTTTCTACCATTATATTGTTATTAATAACAGTGTTGATATCCTCCTGTTCCAATACCCACCTTATCAATAACAAACAGTATCTGGCAGTCACTAAAAATGCTTTTGAAAAAAGAAAGAGTTTTGCGAATAGCAGAGATTCGGCCTTATTCTCGGTTTTTAAAAAGAATCTGTCGCTGAAACAGATAGAAGCGCTTGAGTTCTTATTTGCATATATGCCATTGAGCGATCTGGCAGATTATGACGGGAATTTTTTTCTTGCAAATGCTGATATCTCTTTGCGTACTCAGCATGAAGCAAAATGGGGGAAAGATATCCCTGAAAATATATTTTTGCATTATGTCCTTCCCTCCAGGGTTAATAATGAAAACCTTGATTCATTCAGGATTGCCAATTATAGTGAATTAATGAACAGGGTTAAAGGAAAAGATATTATGGATGCTGCCCTTGAAATAAACCACTGGTGCCATGAAAAAGTAAGTTATCAGCCTTCTGATGATCGAACTTCAGCCCCTATGAGCACAATTCTTTCAGCAAGAGGCAGATGTGGTGAAGAGTCTACTTTCACTGTAGCTGCTCTGCGCACGGTTGGCATACCGGCCCGGCAGGTATATACTCCCAGATGGGCCCATAGTGATGATAATCACGCATGGGTTGAAATCTGGGTCAACGGAAACTGGTATTATATGGGTGCCTGTGAACCTGAACCAGTTCTTGACCGTGGGTGGTTTACAGAACCGGCAAGAAGAGCCATGCTGGTGCATACAAAATCATTCGGTGCCAACCTGGGTAATGAGAATGCTGTTAACATGAATAGTAATTATACAGATGTTAATAATCTTGCCAAGTATGCTGTTACTAAAAAACTGACAGTTAAAATAATTGATAAGAATCTTGTTCCGGTTGAAAACACTCTGGTAGAATACCAACTCTATAACTATGCAGAATTTTATCCCCTGGCTGTAGTTCCGACTGACAAATTTGGAATAAGTCAGTTTGAAACTGGGTTGGGCGACTTATTGATCTGGGCTCATAAAGGTGATAATTATAATTTTAAGAAAATTTCTGTAGCTGAAACCGATACTCTTATTCTCAAACTTGACCGGGAAGATATTCCGGGAAGCAATTTTGATCTTGATCTTGATGTGCCAGTTGTCAGATCACCTCGGCCTGGTCCTCAAAAGGAGCTTATAGATATTAATTCGGAAAGAATTAACAAGGAAAATAATATTAGACAAAAGTATACAGAAACATGGATGAAGCCTGCAGCGGCTAAAGCACTGGCAATAAAGCTTAATATTGATTCGACAAGGATGCAGAGCATAATTGTAAGAAGCATGGGCAACTACAGGGAGATTAGTTCATTTCTGTCCCAAACACCAGATTCGTTGCAGCAATTTGCAATTTCGATGCTTGAGATTCTTCCGGATAAAGATCTCAGGGATGTCAGCTGTTTAGTACTATCTGATCATCTTATGAATACTTCATTCCCGGTAAAACCTTCCGGAGAATCAGAAACGAAGCTATTTGCGGAGTATATTCTGAATCCAAGAGTTGCGAATGAAATGTTAGTATCCTTCAGACACTATTTTTTAACAAAACTGCCTTCCGAATTGCTGAAAAACGGATCGAAAAATCCTTCACTGATTATTAAGTATCTGAATGACAAAATAAGGATTGCTGACGACGAAAACTACTATAGAACGCCAATTACACCTATAGGAGTTAATGAACTTAAAGTATCTGATGCAGGGTCAAGGGCAATTTGTTTTGTAGCAATATGCAGAAGTCTTGGAATACCTTCCCGGCTTGAACCTGGGAGGAATACACCGCAGTATTTTCTTAACAATAAATGGAATGATGTCTATTTTTCGGGACAAAAACGGCCTCTTCAGGATAAAGGTTATTTAAGATTGTATTCAGCTGATACAAAGCCGGTTCCTGAATATTATATTCATTTCACCATAGCCAGATTTGAAGGTGGCCGTTATAATACCCTTGAATATGATTACAATAAAAAGATAAGCGATTTCAAAGAAGAACTTCCTCTACCTCCAGGCCATTATATGCTTGTTACCGGTAATAGATTATCAAGTGGCAGGATATTGTCCAATATCTCATTTTTTGATCTGTCAGGGAATGAGCATAAAACTATAGAAGTAAAAGTCAGAAAAGATATATCAGAGAAAAAGATACTTGGTAAAATTGATCTGAATAAGATTTACGCTCTTTCATCAATGAATGCTTCCTCTCAGGCTTGTGTCAATGGGAAGGGTTTGGTGATTATATGGATTGACCCTGAGAAGGAGCCAACCAGGCATATATTCAATGATCTGCCTTCTCTTAAAAGCGAATTTGATTCCTGGGGTGGAAAATTTCTCTTCCTGACAAAAGAAAATGGAAGCGACATGACCCTTCCTAATGCCGGAAACTCGATTGGCCCTGGATACAACAAAGGATTACCAGCAAATTCCTCTTTCGCAATAGATAAGCAGATGACTTTCCTTAAAAATTCCATTAATCTTCAGACGGAATTGAATTTGCCTGTTGTCATCGTTTCGGACAAAGACGGCAATGTTTTTTTTATTTCAACAGGGTACAAAATAGGTATAGGAGAACAGATATTAAAATACATCAGATAATTTTTTATATGTAGAGACAGGTCTGAGACCTGTCTCTACATATCCATGAACGTCCAGCCTGAATACTCCAAGCTGGTTTTATTTTTATTAACACCTGTTGATATCTGACCAAAATCTATTTGTGGCAGGATAAATAAAAAGTTTATCTTTGTTTTGGTGTTACAATGAAATAAAATCATTGTAATGAAAAGGGAATGCGGTTTGAATCCGCAACAGTACCCGCTGCTGTGAAGCCCGATCGTTCTAACGATGATGGTTTTATGAAATACCTGCCACTGTCCTGGTTTATAGGGATGGGAAGGCTTCATAAAACCGGGATAAGTCAGAAGACCTGCCAGATAAATCTAATATTCGAAGCTTTCGGGAAAAAAAGCGCAGGATCATTAATTGATTCCCACTTAAATTTTCCTGGTTAACTCTTGATGTTGGATTTACCGGCTGAATACGACTTTGATGCAACAACACAATTTTTAAAATGTGGTGTATGATATTGACAGAAAGGTAGATAAACGCTTGAAAATAAAATTGTTATATATAGTATTCTTGTTTTCCATGCCTCTGTATGGGCAAATGTCATTTGAAGCAGATACAATAAAAATAAATGAGGTTGTCGTCAGCAGAAATACTATCAATGATGAGTCAGCAGGATATAAAAAAACTATGATAGATTCGTCGGTTATGGTTAAATACAGCAACAGTGCTATTGCTGATTTACTCTCAGAAAATACCGAGGTATTTATTAAAAGTTATGGAATGGGAGGAACAGCGACTCCCTCATTCAGAGGAACTGATGCAAGCCATACTCTGGTAGACTGGAATGGCATTAATATCAACAGCCCTATGTTAGGCCAGACAGATCTGTCACTTATTCCAGTTGGTATTATGGATGATATTCAGATCTACTTTGGAGGAGCGTCAATGTTGCTGAACAATGGAGGGATAGGTGGTACAATAAATATTGAGACTAAACCGGAATGGAAAAAGGAAACTTTAGTATCATTAAATGGTGCAGCTGGTAGCTTCGGAAGCTATTCAGGACTTATGAAAGTTAAAACCGGTAATTTTAAATTTCAGACAGTCACAAAGGCTTACTTTCAAAATTGCGAAAATAATTTCAGGTACCTAAATTCGGTAATTGGCCCAGAACCGGTTTGGCAGACAAGAACCAATAGCCAGGTGAGGCAACAAGGCCTTCTTCAGGAAATTTATCTGAATAATTCAAATAATGTTGTTTCTGCCAGAATATGGTATGAGTCTTCTGACAGAAATCTGCCTGCCTCCCTGCTGACAGAGCCAAATACAGGAGAAAAACAGTTCGATGAATCATTAAGAACCATGCTTAATTTTGATGTTTTCAGGGGAAATTCTGATTTTACATTTACGGGGGCATGGGTTATGAGCAGGTTGAATTATTTTAACCGTCTTGCATCGATAGACTCAAGGAATCTTTCAGATGCATTGACTTTAAAGGCCAGCTTTGGGAACAGGATAGGCGAATATTCAAAGCTGAAAATTGTAATTGAAGAGCTGTCGACTGTTATAAATTCAAATAATTATAGTAACAACAAAACCCGGAATACAGCAACTTTGACCGCATCAGTTGAAAGGAACAAAAACAGGTTTGGAACTTCGATCCTGATCCGCGAGATATTGGACAGGAATAATTTACTCATTCCTGATTTTTCTGCGGGAGTACAATTCAGGTTAATTGATTATAAAGCTTATTATCTCAAAGCCAACTTCTCAAGAAATTCAAAGATCCCGACGATGAATGAAATGTTCTGGAACCCCGGCGGTAATCCTGCCTTAAAAAATGAACATGCTTTGATGTACGAGCTCTCATACGAGATGAATCAGCAACTTTCCGTGCCTTTAAAATTAAAATATGATATTTCCTTCTTCCGTTATAATATTAAAGATATGATACAGTGGCACCCAGGAGTATACACTTACTGGACAGCTGACAATATCGCAAGCGTAAACTCGACAGGAGCAGAATCATCTGTTTCGCTGAATTATATACAAAACAACATCAGTACCAGTTTGAGAGCAGGTTACTCATATACCAGGGCAATATCAACCAGATCTGATATTGAAAATGATATGTCGGCAGGAAAACAACTTCAGTATATACCAGAAAACAAGGCTAATGCGATGTTGAGAGTAGCTTATAAAAATGTTTATTCTTCATGGATAGCCAACTTAACCGGGAAAAGATATGTGACAGTGGATAATTCAAATTACCTTCCGGGTTACTTTGTTAATAGCTTAAATGCTGGAATAAAATTTGTAAGTAAAGGCACTTCAATTGATGTTAATTTCGGTATTGATAATATCTTTAATATTTATTATCAATCAATTGCTTATTACCCATTGCCGGGACGATCATACTCTTTGAAGGTTTTAGTTCAAATAGTTAAATAGTAATAATAAAAATATGAAGAATATAGTAAAATTAGCCATTCTCCTTCTCGCAGTTGCAGGATGTTCCAAGCCGTCAGGAAATCCCAACTTGAATTATTCCTTTGGTGGTGGTGTTTTCATAGTTGATGAAGGAAATTTCAAAAGCGGAAACGGGTCACTATCCTTTTATTCATATGATTCCTCAAAAATCTTCAATGACGTTTTCTTAAGTGCTAACAACAGGCCATTGGGAGATGTCCCTAATGCAATGGCAATAAAAGGAGATCAGGCATATATTATGGTAAACAACTCGGGTAAAATTGAAGTAATTAATCCAACCACCCTTAAATCTGTAACAACTATCACAGGACTCATATCTCCTCGTAATATTTCATTTGTTAATGATTATAAAGCATACGTTTCAAGTCTGTATTCAGACTCTGTTGCAATAATTAACCTGACCACCAAATCTATTTCAGGCTACATTAATATTAGAAGAACATCCGAGACAATTGGAGTTATCGGATCCAATGCATATATTTCAAACTGGACAGGCGGGCATGAAATTATGGTTATCAGTACGCTTTCAGATAAGGTAATAGATTCTATAGTAGTGGGAAAAGAACCTGAGAGTATGGTATTCGACAGAAATGGTATACTTTGGGTTTTATGCAATGGCGGATATGACAGACAAACCTTTGCTGAATTGGATCAAATAAATACAGCAACCAATTCTGTTATAAAAAAGTTGGTTTTTCCTACAAAGGAAGCTTCTCCTTCATGCCTGAAGATTGATGGGACAGGTCAGACTCTCTACTATATTGATAATGGCGTAAGACAAATCGATTTTGCCGCGACAGAGATACCATCAACTACCTTTATAATACAGCAACCTGGTCAATATTTTTATAAGATTGAAATTAACCCTATAAACAGCGATGTTTTTATAACCGATGCAGTGGATTTTATACAGCCGGGATACCTTTTATTATATGACAGAACTGGTAAGTTTGTTACAAAACAGAAAGCAGGAATAATTCCAGGCTCAATGTGCTTCAAGCTTATATTCAATTCCTGATTTGATATTCTATTTATCAGTTGTTATGCTTAGAACCTTCATGAATTTTTTAAAATTTATAGTAATATTTTCATTTTTCATAATTTCAGGTTGCGGGAAGAGTGATAATAATGTGGCTTTCAAGCTGAGAAACTCAGGCAATGAAGTCATCAGTGCAGAAAGATTTACCCTTGAAAAAAAGAAAGGGTGGACTGAAGTTAAGATTCTTAACCCTTGGCAGGGAGCCAGGGATGTTAACCAGAAATATTTTCTTGTAAAAAGAGGTTCTGACAGACCTGAAGGATTGGATCCGGCACTTATTATCTATGTCCCTATTAAAAAAATAATTTGCATGTCGACGACTCATGTTGCAATGATTTCAGCTCTCAATGAAGAAAAGTCAATTGTAGGTGTATCAGGTGCCAATTTTATCTATTCGACCGGCGTAAATAAGTATATTGAATCAGGGTCAATAGCAGATGTTGGCTATGAGGCTAATCTTAACAAAGAACTGATACTTAAAATTTCACCCGATCTGATAATGATTTACGGAATAGGAAGTGAATCAGCCGGCTATGTTGGAAAGATAAAGGAGTTAGGCATCAAAGTAATAATCAATGCGGATTACCTTGAAACAGACCCACTTGGCAGGGCAGAATGGATAAAATTGTTTGGAGCGCTGTTTTGTAAAGAGAATCTGGCGGATAGCATTTATAAATCTGAAGTTGATGAGTATACAAAAATGAAACTATTTGTCAGTAAGCATTCAATGAAGCGGCCAAAAGTTATGCTTGGGCTTCCTTTTAAGGATACATGGTATGTTTCACCAGGCAATTCATTTATATGTAAATTAATTAATGACGCCGGCGGCGATTATTTATGGAAGGACACTGAGTCTTCAGTTTCTTTGCCATATGGCATAGAAAATGTGTATTTAAAGGGAATGAATGCTGATTACTGGCTGAATACAGGAACGGTAAGCACAAGGAATGAGATTTCAAATATGGATCACCGTTTGGAGGATCTCCCCAGTTTTAAAAATGATAATCTTTTCAATAATAACAAACGGGTCACAATTGCCGGTGGAAATGATTTTTGGGAAAGTGGAAGTCTTTATCCTCATCTTATTCTAAAAGATATTGCTACTATACTGCATCCTGAAATATTTAATGATCATGAATTGACCTATTATAGAAAAATTTATTAACATTTCATCTTGAAAAAAATTATACAAAATGAATTGACGGAGGAGATTAAGTCAGGTCGAAATGTAAGGCTTATTTTTTTTGGTCTGGCACTGATGGTTGTTCTTTTCCTGATTCTCGATATTTTCCTTGGGTCGGTCAATATAAGACCAACAGATGTATTAAGAGCTGTTTTCAATCATTCAAATAGTAATCTGGAAACCATTATTATAAAATTCAGATTTCCGAAAGCGATAACGGCTCTCACAGTTGGAGTGGCGCTGTCATTAAGTGGATTGCAGATGCAGACTGTTTTCAGGAATCCGATGGCCGGACCTTATGTGCTCGGGATAAGTTCCGGAGCAAGCCTTGGTGTTGCCTTTGTCATTATGGGTTTTTCGGCGAATATTTCGCCTGATAACATCAGCGGGTTAGGTAACTGGATCCTTGTTGCAGCTTCTTGGGTGGGAGCGGGAGCAGTGATGTTGTTGATAATGATAATATCCTCAAGAGTAAAAGATGTAATTACGGTTCTCATTCTCGGTATAATGCTCTCAAGCGGTATCTCTGCAATTGTAATGATCATGCAGTATTTCAGCAGCGAAAGCATGTTAAAATCTTATATATTATGGACCATGGGGAGCTTAGGAAATCTTACTTCAGGTCAGCTGAATGTACTGCTTATTTCAGTCGCGACGGGTGTAATTTTGAGCTTGTTCTCATCCAAAATGTTAAATGCTCTTCTGCTTGGCGAAAATTATGCGGGTAGTATAGGGCTTAATGTTAAGTTTGCCAGAACAATAATATTTGTTTGCACAAGTATTCTGGCAGGAAGTGTCACAGCATTTTGCGGACCGATAGGATTTATTGGAATAGCAGTACCTCACATAGTAAGGATACTTTTCAGGACATCTGATCACAGAATATTAATTCCTGGAACAATATTAACTGGAGGAGCCGTTATGCTGATCAGTGACATCATTTCCCAGCTGCCCGGTTCAAAAAGTGTTCTGCCTGTGAATGCAGTTACATCTTTGATTGGTATTCCGGTTGTCATATGGATAATCCTTGGCAACAGAAAATATTCAGGAACTTTCTGATGATGGAGAATATAAAAGAAATATTGAATCTCGATTCTCTGAAAATCGGCTATCAATCAGGAAAAAGTAAAAAAGTTCTTCTCCCTCCAATTACCTCAAGTGCAGGCCGGGGTGAACTCATTGCTGTTATCGGCAGAAACGGGGTTGGCAAAAGCACACTTCTAAGGACACTGACAGGCCTTCAATTGCCACTTGGGGGTAATATCTTTTATTATGGGAAAAAAATAAGTGGTTATTCGAAGATGGAGCTTGCTCAGAAAGTAGGCTTTATTTCTACGGAGGTCGTTAAAGTAAGCAATATGAAAGTTTATGACCTTGTCGCTCTAGGCAGGTTTCCTCATACCAACTGGATCGGAAAAATTGAATCAGATGATCGTTCTAAAATTAACGATGCGCTGGCAAAAACATCGATGCAGACATTTAGTATGAAATTTGTTTCCCGGCTTTCTGATGGAGAACGGCAAAAGGTTATGATTGCAAGACTTTTAGCACAGGACGCTTCAATAATGATAATGGATGAACCTACGGCCTTCATTGATATAACAGGCAAATATGAGATTCTTCAGCTTATGCACACTCTGACCCATACGAGTGATAAAACAATCATCTTTTCAACTCACGATCTTCAAATGGCTATTAATCAGTCTGATAAAGTATGGCTAATACTCGAAAACGAGCTAATTGAAGGAGCTCCTGAAGACCTTATGATTGCAGGAGCATTTGATCACCTTTTCGATTCATCCGTTGTCGATTTTAATTCTGAAGATGGTACATTTTCATTCCGCAACAACACAAAAGGGAGTATCTATATCGAAGGGAAGGGGCATAAAAGACACTGGACTGAAAAAGCAATAAGCAGAGCTGGGTTCCATGTTTCCAAAGAAAAAACTAATCCATATATCATTATCCCATCGGGTAATAATAATTTCTGGAAGCTTTCAGTTGGATCATATACTTATGAATGCACTTCACTATATGAACTAATTAAATGCCTCGATCGAATGCCCCAGTCTATTTAAAGAACTTCCGGTAATTATCAATAAATGGACCGATTTCTTCTACGCCAAGCTTTTTAGCAATAATTTTCTTGTTTTTATCGAGAATATATACTGTTGGAGTGGACTGTATATTATAATAATAGTCAAAATGCGAACTTCTTTTCGGATCCCATCCATTTATCCATGTGAGCTTGTTATCTTCAATATATTTCGTCCATTTTGCCTTGTCTGATGTAGTGCATACTGAAAATACTTCCAAACTGTAGTCTTTTGGTTTATCGTAGTAAACCTTAAGTTTCGGGGTTGCTTCCTGACAATGACCGCAATTGGGTTCCCAGAAGTAGAGTATAGTAAAATCTTTTTCAACATCATATAACGAGACGAATATGCCATTATATGAGTCCATTACCAGATTTTCGGCCTTTTTCCCAATAAGGTTCGGCCTCATTAGATCAACCTGTTTCCTGAGATCATCCTTGAATTCTTTAGAAACCCAGTCGGCCTTACCTGAAAGATAAATATCATCTGCAATTTTAACCATTACGGCATCTTGTCCCATGATCTCACTTTCCCTGAAATGGTTAAACAGATAAACAGAAATGAATTGAAAAACTTTATGATTGCCGCTGCATTTTTTAATTAGTTTATCAATTTCCTTGTTAATTGTATCGGGTGCCTGTATTAATACACTTGAAAAAAAAGCATCGAGTCTAGCATATAAAAGAGGTGTCCTGAGTAATCTCTCATCATTCAGGTCAATATTGTCGAAAAAATGATCCTTGTTATAATTGTAATTTCTTACCCATCGAACAGAATCGGGATTTGCAAATCCGATAGGAACAGGAAAGTCAGGAATATCTATCGGCAGCATTCCTTTGACAAGGGTAGCAAGGAAATTTCCTTCATTCTCTTTTATAACACTTTTGAGATACGATTTCATGTTTTCCTCCTGAAGTTTTTGGATTGGTCCTAAAATCTTCAGCGAATCAGTATTTTGTCTGTTGTTTTGAATTCTTTTGGCAATTGATGCCGCCCGCTGCTGCATTTTTACCCATCTTCTCTGGTACTCAACAAAAGCCGAATTCTCCTGAGACCCGCTAAATTTAAGAGAATTGAAATAATCACTGTAAGAACAGCTTGCAGAGAAATGCTGATTTGCGGTCATTAACACTTCAAAATATTTTCTGCCTGGCAGAACAATCATGTATATTCCCTGGGGAAGGATTTCCTGGCCCTTAAACACTCCATGACCCTTTTCATTAAGCCTGACAGTATCTCTTATATACTGTTTATCGCCTAGATGATAAGCCAGAAAAACCGTAGAATCTGGCAGATCATTTATTGTTAAGTCAATTTCATAACCATTCTTTGTCTGACCAAATGAAAAAGCATGAACTGATGCAAGAAAAATATAAAATAAAAACTTCCTCATTTATAATTAAGATTATTAAAGACATCTGCAAAAATAGCCAATGCAATTTCTTTGCCAAAGTTTGTCAGACAAATATTAAAAAAATATGTAGTACATTTGATATGATAACCGTAAATCGATATGAAGATTTCGTTGCTGATTCCTGTATTCGACTATGATATTATTGCACTCGTTCATAGCATGAAAAATGCTATGGGCAAAGTTCCTGAATTTTATGAAATTATTATTGGTGATGATGGATCTTCTCCTGAATATCGTAAAAAATACAAATCGCTTGTAGCGGCCAATGTAAAAGTGATCTCATCGGAGAAAAACATTGGAAGATCTGCAATAAGAAACAAGCTCGCCATAGAAGCTGATGGCGATTTTCTGCTGTTTATTGACGCTGATGTAATGCTGCCAGGTACGGCTGAAGCATATATTCTTAAATGGCTTCCTTTTTTGAAGAATTCAAGGGTTGTTTGCGGAGGAACTCTTTACCATGATAGCCCTCCCGGCGATCCTGACAAACTGTTGAGATGGAAGTATGGAAAATGGAGAGAACAAAAAAGTGCTGCTGACAGGAACAAACACCCCCATTCAGGCTTTTCAACATTTAATGTAATGATTGAAAAATCTGTTTTTTCTATTATAAGGTTTAATGAAGAGTTAAAACAATACGGTCACGAAGATACACTTCTTGGCTACCAGCTGAAAAAAGCAGGAATTGAAGTACTTCATATTGATAACGGATTAATGCATGAGGGACTGGAGTCGAACAGGGATTTTCTTAATAAAACGAAGCTCGGAATTGAGAATCTAAGCAAGCTTTACGATAAGGTAACAGATAAGCGATCATTTTCGGAGACCGTTACGATCCTTAGTATTTATAATAAACTCAAATTTTTTGGATTAACGCGATTATTGGCTGCAATCTATATCAGATACCGAGACCGGATGGAGAGAAGGCTAGATTCAGGTAAAATTTCGCTATTCCTTTTTGCATTCTATAAAATGAGCATGTTTTGTACCTACCGTGCAATTCACATACGAAAAAAAATACTTCCGGTCTTCTGATTATTCGCTGAATATAATATTTTTATACGGCGAATGTTATAGCAGGAGTTTTCATCACTATAGATTCGCAAGGGTTCTGCTGATGAAATCTAACGGACTTTTTAGCTGAATATAAATCGATTATATGGCAATTTTCATTAGATCAATATTGCCATCAAATCTTCTGGTAGCTTTAAGCACAAAATTGAATTTATTTATCATTGTACAGAGAAAAAAATCTGTTGGCGGTGAAAAATCAATATTGGCAGGGTTGAAAAATCGCTTTCCTGAACTATTCTGCAGATTTGCAATCCTGGCTTCATAAGGATAATTCTCATTTTTTAAACCTTTAGCTATTATTTTGGCGCACAGAAGGTCTTCTTCTGCTGAATGAACAGCGCGATATCCCATTGCAACAAGAGAAACATGATCAGGATTCACAGATTTAATATACCTGACAATGGCTCCTGCATTCACTATGCTTCCTGTAATTACCTGATCAGCATTTATGGCACTGATAAGTCCCCGGGTACCAGCTGTTGTTGTATGAATGACGGTTTTTCCTGAAAGATCTTCCTTAATAATTTCTGTAGGACTGTTACCGAAGTCAAAACCATCAATTTTCTTTTCATCTCTTTCCCCAACAAGAACTGAGTTTTTGTACTGTTTTTTTAACTGAAATGCATTCGAAATTTCAGATGTTGCAATAATTTTTATAGCCCCTGCATCAATGGCATAACATGCTACTGTAAACGCTCTGAATACATCAATGATAACTGCAATTCCTCTTGCATTCCTTGCTCCTTCGACAAACTCTACTATCTCAATCTTCATTTAACATTCTGATTTGAAAGTGAAAATAGTAATTATTTTTACTTTATTGCATTTCAGCCCTTGTGGGATTTCGTATATTTGAACCAGAGTGTAATTTATATAAATAACTTACTGATCTTAATGTAAATATAACATTATGGAAAACCCTGTAACATGGATACTTGACCAGATAAGGCGGCTGAATGATATCATATGGAATACTTCACTCTCAGAAATTTCTAAGAGAAAATCATTCATTCTTAAGCAAATGAGAATTTTAGTTTTGGCTGCAAGGGGGTTCTTAAATGATAAGGTTCAGCTAAGGGCCTCTGCATTAACTTTCTATTCATTACTTTCCATTATTCCTATGGCAGCAATAGTATTTGCTATAGCAAAGGGTTTCGACGTTGATAATAATATTAAAATAATAATACAGGAAAAATTTCAGTCTCAGGCGGCTAATTTGAATTGGTTGGTAAATGAAGCACAAACTGCTATTGAAAAAACAAGCGGTGGCTATATGGCAGGGGTTGGAATTATAATCCTTTTCTGGTCTGTGATGTCGCTTCTCACTAATATAGAAAGCTCATTTAATCATATCTGGCAGATCAGAACTTCAAGACCATGGCACAGAAAGTTTACAGATTACCTGACGATAATGCTTATTGCTCCTGTTTTTATCATTCTTTCAATAAGTATCACTCTGTTTATAAGTATAAACCTACCTGATTATATGACTAATGCTCCGATCCTTGACTTTTTCAAGCCGGTTATTAGTTTCCTTATCAAGTTTGCACCATACTTGCTCAGCTGGCTGGCCCTGACCATACTTTTTATAATAATGCCAAACGCGAAAGTCAAATTTATACCTGCATTGATTTCAGGTATTATTGCAGGAACATTACTACAGGTTATTCAATGGTTATATATTGATCTTCAATTCGGGATATCAAAACTTGGTGCTATTTACGGAAGTTTTGCAGCTGTACCTCTGTTTATTATCTGGATGCAGAGCAGCTGGATTGTTGTGCTTCTCGGAGCAGAAATATCTTTTGCTAATCAGAATGTGTCGCGTTATGAGCTTGAGTCGGAAGCTTTAAATATAAGTGCCTATCAAAAACGTGCTCTTATGTTAATGATACTGCATATGATTATCCGTAATTTTTCCCTTGGTGAAAAACCTATCAGTGCTTCCTATATAGCTGCTAACCTAAAAATACCTGTTCGGCTTGCCCGTGATATACTGCAGGATTTAAGCAACGTTAATATCGTTTCCATAATTCACGCAAACGAAGAAAAAGAGCGTCTATATCAGCCTGCCATCGACATTAACAAGCTTACAGTAAGCTTTGTCTTTTCGAGGTTAGATAAAAAAGGGGTGGAACAGATAATGGTTATAAGGAACAAGGACTATGAAAAAATAGTCTCAATGCTTGAAAAATTCGACAAGCTGATAGCAAAATCGGACGCTAACATTTTGATTAAGGACCTTTGATTAGTATTTATTACGCAGGGACCTATTATAAGGAACAACCGAATAAGGCTTCTCTACTTCTTAATACTTTCAGGATAGTTTTCCACAAAGTCTATAAAATCAGCGAATGAGTGCCATTCGTTGAACAGATAATGTGGCAATTGCAAAACTATATTTTTTGTATTCTTTTCTTTTTCCCAATAACCCTCCAGGTTTTTAGAAGGAAAAACCCTGTCTATTTCGCTTGTGACAGCATAATCCCATCTGAAGCCAGGTTCTTTCTGTTCCATTATACGGTTGTATAACCAACGAAGTTCATCGTGCAAGGATTTTAATGTCCTGTGCGGAACCCGGTCAATGTTCGACTGATACGATTTTTTATCGCCAAACATTCTGAAATAGAATTTGTCGATGTTTTCCTCAGTAATATTATTCAGCGTTCCCTCAAATACATTTAGCGGTATCCCATACATGTCATCCGCTGGCACAGGAGTTCCATTAACTGCAATTGTAACATCGGGCTTGATCCCGGTTTTTGGTGATAGATATTCAGCTGCCCAAACGCCCAAAGACCAACCTATCAGTGTGATTTTATCATAAGTTTTCATTTCAGGAAGCACCAGAGCTTCATCAGCCGAGTAATTATAAAAAAGAATAAAATCAAACTCGTCATTGCACAAAGGAGTAAAGACATTTTCGTCTGTTCCCCAGCCTCCATACAATATAACAAGATGATTATTCTTTTCCCTTCGTCTGATATAGGTCTTCATTGCACTCTATACAGTTTTTATAACAATATTCAGCTGTTCCCCTTTTGCTGAAAGAATGCAAAGATAGACTAATTTTTTGATGAAAGATTAGTTATTTCTTTTCTTGTCACGAAGGTGGCAAAATATGAATTAAGTTCTTAATTTGCTGTTCGTTTGTTCATTATTCTTAATTCAAGATATTGAATGAAAGAACATTTGAATTCAGAATGCAGAAGACTTAATACAGTTTAGACAGGTATTCTGCAAGGATCTTAAATGTGGATGTATTTTGAAGGATCATTAAAAGGAACAAAAAAATAAGAGGAGGAAGGGTGGTTGTGAGAATCAGGAGCGGGCTTTATTAATGAGATAATTCCCGTGTCTACTGTCTGATAAAAGGATCGAACCATGGTTAGCTGGCGCTATTCCTCAGGTTCCTGATGTGAAAGTCAATGTCTGCAATACAATCCTGTTGATTTTCACCCCCAACCCTTGCTCATCTCCTCTTAATACCAATAGCATGAGCATGGAAACAAATTTAGACATAAAATTGATTAAATCAAATTAAATTCAAAAAAATTTATTAGTTTAAGATGTTAACAATTGCTAAAATAGGTTTATTTTTATAGTATCCGATCGATACTGACAGATTATGACATGGTAGCTGAACTTGAGAAAATACAATATGATGACGGTGGCGGATTCAGAGCCGCATATATTAATGATACTGGAGGCATGTGGCACTTTCATCCTGAATATGAGCTCGTTCTGAATATTAAAAGTAATGGGACGCGAATAGTCGGAGACAGTGTTGAATTGTTTGATCAGTATGATATGGTACTGATCGCCGGCAATATTCCTCACTGCTGGAACTATTACAGGCAGAACAATACCCTTCCCGAAAATCATGGGATTGTGGTCAACTTTAAACTTGAATCATTCGGGGAATCGTTGCTTTCTCAGCATGAATTGCATAACCTTAAAGAATTACTCAGTGAAGCAGACAGAGGATTGGCTTTTTCAATTGAAGATTCCAGGGAAGCTGAAAAATTTCTGGTACAAATGGTTAATGATAAGGGCATTGATAAAATGATCGATTTTTTCAATATTATAAAAATCTTATGCGCCTCAGAAAGAAGAGCCTACCTATGTTCGGAAAACTATAAACTGGCATTTGATGAAAGGGGAAATAAAAGAATGTCTGATGTTTACACTTATATCAGGGAAAACTATTTTAAAAATATCCCTCTTGAAAAGATTGCAAAAGTCGCAAAAATGAGTCCATTTGCATTCAGCAAATATTTCAAGAAAAACTGCGGTGCCGGTTTTATTGAGTACCTAAACCGTGTCAGAACAAATAAAGCATGTTATCTACTCAGGGAAACAGAATACCCTGTTCATGAGATAGCAACGGAGTGCGGTTTTGCCAGTATATCTAATTTCAATAAGCAGTTCCGCAAAACAGAAGGCGTATCGCCAAGAGATTTCAGGGCACAATTCAAATCGTGACCGGATTATTAAATTTTTCAATTCGAATTAAACTTAGTAAATAATATTATGGCAATGACATTGCTTGAAAAGATACTTGCTTCGCATTCAAAATACTCTGAGGTTCATCCCGGACAAATTGTTGATATTGATATAGACTGCAGAGTTGCACGCGATTTCGGTGGTGCCAATGTTGTTAAAAACCTTAATGATTTTGGATTGACAATTAATGATCCTGAAAAGACTTTTTTCACTTTTGACTGCAATCCAACAGGATCTGACCAAAAATATGCTGTCAATCAACATTTGTGCCGCATGTTTGCACGTGAACATGGAATTAAAGTATATGATATTGATGCAGGAATCGGAACACATATTTTACTTGAAGAGGGTATTATTTATCCTGGTTCCACGGTTGTGTCGACTGATTCTCACGCGAATATTCTAGGCGCAGTAGGAGCGTTTGGGCAGGGAATGGGAGATATGGATATTGCTGCAACCTGGCATAATGGGAAAGTCTGGTTTAAGATACCACCATCAATAAAAATCAGTTTTGAAGGGAAAATTCAGGATAACGTGAGTTCAAAAGACATAGTGCTTAATCTTCTTAATAAATTCGGAGCAAACTCTCTTCTAGGGTTTTCTGTTGAAATGTATGGTCCCGCTGTCGACAATCTCACCCTGGATGACAGAATAACAATTTCCTCTATGGCTACCGAAATGGGAGCCATAATTATTCTTTTTCCTCCTTCGAAAGAAATAATAGATTACTGTTCTCTGCGGGCAAAAACCAGATTTATTCCGTTTTATGCTGACGCTGATGCTCATTATGAAAATACCTATTCAATTGATGTAAAAGATTTTAAACCAATGGTTTCTCTTCCGGGCGAACCGCACAATACAATAAATGTTTCTGAAGTTATCGGGAAAAAAATTGATTCCGCATTTATTGGAAGCTGCACGAACGGGCGTATTACTGACATGATTAAGACTGCTGCAGTACTTAAGAACAGAAAGGTAGCTCCGGGCGTAGTTCTGAAAATTGTTCCTGCTACGGATGAAATATGGAAACAGTGTCTTGCTGACGGACTTATTGATATTTTTAAAAAAGCTGGCGCTCTTGTTTCAAATGCAGGTTGTGCAGGTTGCGCGGCAGGCCAGGTAGGGCAGAATGGTCCCGGAGAAGTAACAATAAGTACCGGCAATAGAAATTTTTCAGGCAAGCAGGGAAAGGGAAGCGTTTATCTTGCATCTCCTGAAATGGTTGCCGCATCAGCAATTGCAGGTTGTATTGCCACTCCTGACAGAATACCTGAGAACCCTTGTCTTTTTGTAAGCCCTGAAAAGAGTACAATAGCTGAGATGAAGGATCAAAAGCATACCGATATACCTGATAAAAGCACAACCATCGAAGGAAGAATTTGGCTGGTCGCCAGGGATAATATTGATACTGATATGATTTTTCACAACAGGTATCTGGCAATTACAGATTTAAAAGAGATGGGAGTATACACATTTGATAATCTTAAGGGTTTTGAAGATTTTCCGAAAATAGCCAAACCTGGCGATATCGTCATTTCAGGTAAAAATTTTGGCTGCGGGAGTTCCAGGCAACAGGCAGTCGATTGTTTTATTTCACTCGGTATCCAGGCAATAATAGCAGAATCCTTTGGAGCCATATACGAAAGAAATGCCATAAATGCTGCATTTCCGATACTCATCTGCAAAGATCTTGCTGAAAAGGGTCTGAAAAACGGGGACTCTATCAAAGTTGATTTAAAAACCGGCAGGATTGAGAACCGGAGAAATAAAGAAACTTTTAATGCAGATCCATTCTCTGATGTTCAGCTTGAAGTATATAAAAAAGGCGGACTGCTGGGTAAATAATATTTCGGATTTACCGTTATGCCTTTGTGTCTATAAACCTTTTAAAAATTATTATTTAATAATATAATTATGAAATCTCAGACCTTTGCTGAAAAAATATTTGATGCTCAGGCAGGCTCTATAGTTTTTGCAAAACCTGATATAATTCTTACGCATGATAATACATCGAGTATTTTTAAGACATTTCAGAAAATGGGAGGAAGCAGTGTTGCTGACCCAGGCCAGATGCTCGTAGTCCTTGACCACAATGCGCCTCCGGCTGATGCAATGCTTGCTACCCAGTATCAGGAAATCAGGGATATAGTCTCGAAACAGGGCATTAAAAAATTTTATGATGCCGGAAAGGGGATCTGTCACCAGATCATGTCATACCATGCAAGACCAGGCATGCTGATAGTCGGCAGCGATAGTCACACCTCAACCGCAGGGGCTTTTAACGCCCTGGCAGCGGGTATCGACAGGACCGAATCGGCAGGTATATGGAAAAAAGGAGAAACATGGTTCCGCGTACCTGAATCAATAAAAATTTCTCTTACCGGAAGGCTTACGAAAAGTGTATCGGCGAAGGATCTGGCCTTGTGGATCATTGGGATGATAGGGTCGGATGGAGCTAACTATATGTCGGTTGAGTATCACGGAGACGGAGTCAAAACTCTCAATATTTCTGATCGTATGACCATTACAAATCTTGCTTCAGAGATGGGCGCAAAAAATGCTGTCTTCCCGGCAGATGATGTATTGTGTAAATTTTTAGGGGAAAAAGCTGAAGGGGTTTGGGCCGATGTTGGTGCGAAATATTTCAATGAAATTAATATCGACCTCAGTAAAATATTTCCTGTTGTTGCTGCGCCTCATAATGTTGATAATGTAATGTCTGTATCCGATGCCGCTGGTACTGTTGTTCATGAAGGACTGATTGGAACATGCACAAACGGTAGGATAGAGGATTTGAGAATAGCCGCGGGTATTCTCAAAGGCAAAATGTTAAAAAATGGTTTTCAGCTTCATATCATTCCGGCTTCATCAAAAATATATCTTCAGGCAATTGAAGAGGGAATCATTTCTACTTTTATCGAGTCAGGTGCGAATGTACTCACACCATCTTGCGGACCATGCCTTGGAACCGGTCAGGGTATTCCTGCAAATGGCCATTCAGTCATTTCAACTGCAAACCGGAATTTCCCTGGCAGAATGGGTAATAAGGATGCTCAGATTTACCTGGCATCTCCGGCAACTGTTGCCCATTCGGCACTTAAAGGTGTTATAACTGATCCCAGAGAAAAGCCGGGGAAAGAGAAGTTTCCATATAAAATTTCACAGAGCAAGACATTTGAAATAAAACCAGGCGAAAACAGAAGAACAGGTTCGGTCTGGAATTATGCAGATGTTGATAACCTGAATACTGATCAGATGTTTGCAGGGAAGCATACTTATAATATATTAAGTACGGATCCTGCCGCAATTGTACAGTTGCTTTTCAAAGATTTTGATCCTGACTTCAGCAAAAATGTTAAAAAGGAGGACATAATAATTGCGGGTGAAAATTTTGGTTGCGGCAGCTCAAGGGAACATCCCTCAGTGGGATTGGCCTATATCGGTATTAAAGCTGTCATCGTAAAATCAGTGAACAGGATATTTTACAGATCTTCAATTAACCAGGGATTATTGCTTATTGTCCACAGGGAAGCTGTGGAAGCTTATAAGCCTGGTGATTATATAGATATTGATTTTAACGGCGGAAAGATAATTGTCGGATTATCAACTTTTTCTTTTGAACCGCTGCCAGATAAACTGAGACAGATAATAGATAGGAAGGGGCTTGTTAACTACATGAAAACAACGTAAAGGCATAAAGGTACAACGGCTCAAAGTCAGCCAAAACTTTAACGTTTCAACGAGTTATCATGAAAAAGTACAATCAGTAAGAAATACAGTTGCAAAAATTGAAAATAAATGTATTTTTGCAGCCTGAAAAGGGTTCCGTAGCTCAGTTGGATAGA
>PMIJ01000010.1 GCA_003157015.1 Bacteroidales bacterium | reverse complement strand
AAATGGCCATTTTTAAAGGCATTATCGAGGAAAAAAAGTATCACGATTATAAGTTCGCTCAGCAATATTATAATGTTGGAGTTCGGAATATGACAAGTTTTGGTGAATATGGTAATGAGTATATAGCTTATGCATATTTTGGGCTCAGTCGCATTTTTGGTATTAATGGAGATAAAGAGAATCAGAAGGCTTACCACAAACGAGCGATGAAATTATCGGATTTTAAAAAAATAAATTTTGATTAAAAATCATTTAAATATTTCTTAAGCTTTAATTTGTGCATCATCTTTCAGTGCCTCGAACCCGGAAACTACGTCAAACAGTTCTTCATCAATTGTACTCTGTCGCAATCTATGAAACTTATGGTTAAGATCGTCCAACATTTCTTCTATGTTTTTTTCAGCTCTTTGCATGGCGGCCAAACGGCTTGAATTCTCACTTGCTAAAGATTCAGCACATGCCTTGAACAAAGAAACAAAAAGGTACCCATCAATAAGTTCCAACAAGGTTGTTCTTAATTCACCAAGTACCTGTGGTACTTTATTAGTTGGCCATTTAAGTTCCGATAATGTCTGTCTCCATTTTTCATCTAATGGCAATAACCTCTGACTAACAGGTTCGTACACTGCCTGTGATACCGGGCGATTATGAAAAATATAAACTTCTTTCTCATCTCCTTTTTCATTGGTCTCTTGACTTTTAACCAAAATTTGCCCAACCAGCTGGGTAATCGCATTAACAGAACCTGGAACCTGAAAATGATTTGTAATAGTAAAGCCTGCATCCGATAGAAGTAATTGAACACGTTCTCCAACAGCCCATATTTCCTTTTTGCCCTGTAAGTTAGTGAGTGATTTGGATACGAACCCGGTAAGTGAATCGTTAAACTGCCCTACTAAACCCTGATCAGATCCGAAAACTATTGCGCATATCAATTTTTCCTTATTTTTTCCCCGGTACTGCTTCTCTTTAATAACATCAAGTCTCCCCTCCCTGAAATACGCAATTATGCCTAAAGCTATAGTATGATAATAGTCCCCAAGCGATTCAACAGCCATTTCATACTGTCCAATATTAGAAGCAGCCACGGCTTTCATTGTCCGGACTACCGATTTTATATCTTCTGCGCCTTCAAGTTTTCTGCGTAAGTTCTCTAATGTATCCATTACTTCTGATTTTGATCTGGTTCAGGCTCAGGTTCTTTTTTTGGTTTTGGTTTTGTTTCTGTTTCTGATGCAGATTTTGGTTCGGGTTCAGGTTCTTTTTTTGGTTTTGGTTTCGCTTCTGTTTCTGATGCTGATTCTGGTTCAGGCTTATCCTTAAAAGGAGTAATCGTATCACCGGCAATTTTCAAAATAGTTTCACGGTCTGCATCGCTCAGGTCATTATCTGACAATAACCGGTTGAGCACCTCCTTTGGAAGTTCTGTAATTATCTTCTGCAATGCCGCTTCCGCCTCCTGTACTCTGTTAACAGGTACAACATCAAAAAGTCCGCCTGACAATGCAAGAAGAATGACAATCTGCTCAGGAACAGTCATTGGATTAAGTTCATTTTGCTTGAGACAGGCCCGAATACGCTTCCCATGTTCAATTATTTTCCTGGTATTTTCATCCAGTCGCGTCCCAAATCGAGAAAATGTTTCCAATTCTTCAAACTGAGAATAAGCTAGTTTAAGGTTTCCTGTTATAGAACGATATGCTGGTAACTGAGCCTTACCTCCTACCCGGGAAACTGATTTACCAACGTCAACTGCAGGCAATATTCCCAATTCAAAAAGCTTGGGAGATAGGTAGATCTGACCGTCAGTAATTGAAATAAGATTTGTTGGGATATATGCAGAAATATCCTGAGCTTCAGTCTCGATAATTGGCAATGCAGTAAGCGAACCTCCTTTAAGTTTATCACTCAGGTGAGTTGACCTTTCCAATAATCTTGAATGTATATAGAAAATATCTCCTGGAAATGCTTCACGTCCGGGAGGTCTTCTCAACAAAAGTGATAGTTCACGATAGGCACGTGCGTGATGTGTCAGGTCATCATAAACAATAAGCACATCGCGACCCTGTTCCATAAAATATTCAGCAATGCTAGTGGCAGCATACGGAGCGATGTATTTCAATCCAGGAGCATTGTTACCTTCAGTAGCAACTACAATAGTATATTCCATTGCGCCTTTTTCTTCCAGGTTAGCTATTACTTTTGCAATGGATGATGCCCGCTGTCCGATAGCGCAATAAACGCAAACTACATTTTTATCATTCTGATTGAGTATCGTGTCAATTGCAATGGCTGTTTTGCCTGTCTGACGGTCTCCTAGTATCAACTCACGCTGTCCGCGACCAATAGGTATAAGTGCATCGATAACCTTTAATCCTGTTTGTAATGGAAGGGAAACCGTATCACGATCCATTATAGCCGGAGCTGGGCGCTCAATAGGCAGGCGTTGTTTAAAAGAAAAAGAACCCTTTCCATCCACTGGTTCTCCTAAGGGGTTGATCACTCTTCCGATCAGGGCGTTATCTACCGGGATATCCATTACCCGACCTGTCCGTTCTACTTCATCACCGGCATTCAATAAGGAATCTTCACCAAGTAGAATTGCCCCAATTGAATCTTCATCAATATTATATGCTATACCAAATAAACCATTTGGAAATTTCAACAGCTCTTCAAAACCTGCACCCGGAAGTCCCAAAACTTTAACAATTCCTGCTGATACGCTGATTACTGAACCCACCTCTCGGGGGACTAAAGGAAGAATAAATCTTTTTCTACACCTGGCTAACTGATCAAAAGTATTATCTATAGTTTTATTAAATTGGTGTATTGGCATATTGAAGAAGTTATTACTTTTTACTGGTTACTGATTTTACTTTTGGTTTTGATTTAGAAGCCTTCATATCCTTCCCTTTACGTAATGATTTTGTTTTTGCTTTCGTCTTTACTTGAACTTTTTGTTTTGTTTTCGGTTCCTGTTTCTCTTTATCGTTTGTATCCGGTTTTTTTTCAGGTTCTTCTTTTAATTCTGCTTTCAATGTTTCGAAGATACTTTTTTGAATTGAACTTAGGTACTCTGAAATACTCCATTCCAGTTTGTATCCATTGGAGGTAAGTTCAATACCGCCAATTAATTCGGGTACAGTTTTAAATTGAAACTGAGGTTTTGTGCCGAGTATTTCATTTACAGTACTTTTAATTTCGGTTTGCTGTTTTGGAGGCAAATCATATGCGGTTTGCACCAGTATGGAATTTGAACCGGTTCTGAAAGCCTCAATAAATTTCTTTTTCTCCTCATTTTTTGATTCCTTTAAATGACCGACAAAGATATTTACCGATTGTTCTTCCAAACTCATGGATGCAAGGTCTTTAAGAGTTTTTCTTGTTATGGCGAAAACTTCGTTCTGTGTCTTTTGTGCGATATCATGCTCAAGGTTCTCTTGTATGGCATTCAATGATTTTTCCAGTTTGGAACGCAAAACAGCGGCTTCATTCCTTGCCTCTTCAAGTAGTTTCTCCCGCTCTTCATTTGTTTCGGCAATAAGGTTGTCCATCAGCTTTTTCTTTTGCTGATCAAACTTTTCATTTTTTTTCAGGAATTCGACCTGTTCCTTTTTAGCTTCAGTCTCTTTAGCCTGTGCATCCTTCAGTTGGGATGCAATTTTGTTCTCACGTTCGTCAATGGCCTTGAGTACCGGTTTATAAAGANNGAACCAGTTAATTTTCATTTTGTGATTTTTACTTTGCAATGATATGATTCCAGAACGGGTTAGCAAAGATTAGAATCATCGAGACTACGAAACAATATATTGCTGTTGACTCAATCATAGCCAATCCCACGAATAAAGTTCTGGTGATGGTTGGTGCCGCATCGGGTTGCTGTGCAATGGAACTTAAAGCCGATGATACTGATTTACCTTCTCCAAGGGCAGGCATCATACAACCGATGCCTGTAGTAAGCCCGGCTGTTACAATTGAAGCTACTCCAATAATAGTTACACTATCCATTTTCTTATCCTCCTTTTATTTAGTTGTTATTGCTTTTGTTTTTTCTGATTTTCTGGCTCCTTCTACTGCTCCGGCAATATAAACTGTTGCCAGTATACTGAAGATATATGCCTGCACCATACCTGTTAGCAAACCAAGAGCTTTCATTACAATTGGAAATATTAATGGTGTTATGCTTAACAGTATTGCAACAATCATTCCTCCGCTCATGATATTACCAAACAACCTCACAGCTAATGCCAGCGTTCGTGAGATTTCACTTATAAGATTAAATGGTAACATAATGAAAGTTGGTTTTAAATATGATTTTAGGTAACCTGGCAATCCACTCTTCATAATGCCAAAAAACGGTACTGCCATAAAAACAGAAATTGCAAGGGCGGCAGTAGTGGACAGTGAACCGGTAGGTGCTTCATACCATGGTAAAATGATACAAATATTAGCAGTTCCGATAAATAAAAACAAAGTGCCAATGAAACCAATATATTCTTCAGGATGATTTAACCCGACTTCTTTAATTTGGTCGTTCATAAAAGTTATCAGCATTTCCAGAATGCACTGCCAGCGCGAAATATGAACGCCTGTTTTAAGTTTACGGGTTATTAATACAGAAGCACCTACCAGTATAAGTATTATTGCCCAGGTAGTAACAATAGTGAGGTTGATGGTGATAAAGCCATGCTGCCAAAAAATGGTTTCGTCCGGGCTAAGTTTCATGACTGACCTCTTTATTTAAAAGAACTTGTTTCTCATTATTCAATTTTGTAAAGTATATGACAGAATAACGAGCAGTTATAAAGCCTGCCACACAGATAAGAAGTCTTTGCCAGCTGCCAGAAGATATATAATAAAATCCTATCAAGGTGATACTTACACGTAA
>PMIJ01000106.1 GCA_003157015.1 Bacteroidales bacterium | reverse complement strand
CTCAACAATTACATTTTTATGTTCGAGCATTTTGTAGTCTTCAAAAAACCTCTTCAATTCAACAAGAGTATGAGGCGGAAGCTCAGAAAGCTCATGAATATAATTGACTGACATATCGTTTTCGGCTACTGCTATTATTTTATCATCGCGCTCTTCTCCGTCAACCATCTCCATTGCACCGATCACTTTTGCCTCTACAATGCATAATGGGTATACGTCGATTGAACAGATAACAAGAATATCAAGCGGATCATGATCGTCGCAGTAGGTTTGAGGAATGAAACCATAATTGGCAGGATAGTGCACTGACGAAAACAATACCCTGTCGAGGCGCAGTAATCCGGTTACTTTGTCAAGTTCATATTTCCCTTTCGATCCTTTTGGAATCTCAATTATACTTTTCACGAAGGCAGGTGCATTTTTCCCTGGTTCGACACAGTGCCATGGATGGGAGCAAGATTTCATATTCAGGGTTATTATTAGTTATTCAAAGTTAAGAATAAACTGTATGCCATTGATTAATTTTTTATTTTTGACAAAACGTTAGCTATGAGAATACCCGAGCTGGCCGATATTCAGGCTGCACATTCAAAGATCAGGCCCTTTATTCATAACACGCCGGTTATGAAATCGAGTCAGTTAAATGAACTTTTTAACTGTGAGTTGTTTTTTAAATGTGAAAACTTTCAAAAGGTTGGAGCCTTTAAGTTCAGGGGAGCTACAAATGCTGTTCTTTCGTTGTCATCTGTGGAAAGGAGCAAAGGTGTTGTTACACATTCATCTGGCAATCATGCCGCAGCCCTTTCACTGGCGGCCCGAATGAGCGGGATAACGGCAAAAATTGTGATGCCCGAAAATGCTCCTGTGGTCAAGAAGAATGCCGTAGCAGGTTACGGAGCTGATATAACGTACTGTAAACCCACGCTGCAGGCTCGCGAAGAAGCTACACGGCAGATAATTGAAAAGACAGGGGCAACACTGATACATCCTTATGATAATTTTAATGTTATATGTGGGCAGGGGACTGCTGCACTGGAACTGCTTCAGGAAATAGGGGACCTTGAAATAGTTGTTGCGCCTGTTGGGGGCGGCGGACTCCTGAGCGGCACTTCAGCCTGCGTAAAAGGAATTACTAAGAATATCCAGGTTATTGGTGCGGAGCCGCTTAATGCAAATGATGCATTTATTTCATTTACAACAGGTGTATTAACTCCTTCAGTTAATCCGGTAACATGCGCCGACGGGCTTCTGACGTCACTGAGTGAACTTACTTTTTCAGTAATAAAAAAGAACACAGATAATATTCTTACTGCAAAAGAAGATTCAATTATTGAATGTATGCTTCTAGTCTGGGAGAGAATGAAAATTATTATCGAGCCATCATCTGCAACGGTTCTGGCTGTTGTAAAAGAAAATCCTGGTTTATTCGAAGGTAAAAAAACGGGGCTGATTATCTCGGGCGGAAATGTCGATTTCAGGAAGCTTCCTTTCTAGTTTTTATTTTTAAAATATGCTATGATCGGATAATGATCGGAATACTTGACTTTAATTATCTCAAAATAGCTGTTGACAAGAGTGCTATTATATAAGATATAGTCAATCCTGTTTCTCGGATAATTTCCTATATAAGTGAATCCTGCACCATAACCTGAATTAACAAAGGAATCATTAAGGCCTTTGCGGATTTTAGTGTAAACATAAGACACTGGTGTATCGTTGAAATCACCAACAACAATTACCGGAAAGGGAGAGCTGTTAATATTGTCTTTAACCTTTTGAGCCTGCTGAGCCCTCTTGATGAATCCCTTTTTCAGACTGACTGACAAACTCTTTACTTCATTAATGGTTTGTTTATCATCAGAAACTGTGAGTTCTTCGATGAAGGAACGCTCCATTCTGTGAAGTCTGAAAGACTGAAGGTGGTTGTTGTAAATTCTGAAGGTATCATTCTTTATCAGAACATCAGTAAATATTGAAAGGCTCGATGATCCGGGATGTACTATTTCACCTTTCCTGATAATTGGGAACTTGCTGAAGGTTACAATTCCATAGTATCTTCCTTTGCCACTTCCAATAAGTTTCATATGAGAGTAGTATTTTCCGCCAAGAGCTTCTAACATTAACGGCTCTTCTACTGCAGGATAGCCAGTCATGAAGAATTCCTGAAGACAGACAATATCAGGTTTTTGAGCTTTTATAAAGGCAATAACTTTTCTTTCGGAGGTGATCCCGCGGTTGTTCTCAAAAAAATTGAACAAACGAACATTGTAGCTCAGTAGTTTAAAAGTATCAGACTTATTCTCGGATGGTTTGGTAAGTTTTATATAGTTTGAAAAATGATTAAATCCGATTGCAATTACGACTACCGATATGAGGGCTTCGAATCTCAATAACATTGCCCATATTATTACAAGTATAATATTTATTAACAACAGATAAGGATAAGAAAGTCCAAAAAATGCAGGAAGTGCAAAATCGACCGGACTAATACTTACTGCCAGGTAAGATAAAAGGAGGGAAAAAGCAAAGACTGCGTTTACGGCTAAAAGAATTTTATAAAGGATCTTTCTCAATTACAATAATTTGTATTACAAATTTACCGGTAATCAGTTGAAATACATTTGTGGAAATCTGTTTTTTGACCAGGGCCTTAAAAGGTTATACAAATGAACAAATATATAAGATCAATTCTTTTTCTGGCTCTCTTTAAAAAGCGTTTCCTTCTCCTCTCTCGTCAGGCTATCATATCCACCTTTGGAAATCTTATCCAATATTCTGTTTATTCGTTTCTGGTGTTCAGCTTTTATTTTGTTGTATTCAAATTCATCTGCAACTTTTTTATGGGTGACTCTTAGCTTTTTTCTTGGCTTAAATAAAGTCGCAAAAAAATCTATGATCCGGTTGATTCCTTTTCCGATATCATGGCCATGTTTCAGGTTCATAATATAAAAATAGCCAAAAAATGCCCCACCTATATGCGCTAGTTTCCCGCCTGAATTGACTGAAAAGTCCAGTATTGAGGTAAGAATAAATATACCAAGCGCCATATATTTTATTTTTATTCTCCCTAATAATAAAAGATTGATAGTATAATCGGGGACATATGCGGCAATTGCAATTACAACAGCCATCACCGATGCTGAAGCTCCAATAGCAACTGAATCGGCTACAATTCCTGTAAACACCGGGAAAATATTAAAAGAGAGAATGTAGACGAGTGCTCCGCAGATCCCGCCAAGCAGATATACGGCAACAAGTTTCCTTCCGTCAAGGTATTCAAGGAATATCCTTCCAAACCAGTACAGCCACAGCATATTGAAGAGTATATGCCAGATATCTTTATGCGTGAACATATAAGTGATTAATGTCCACGGCCTAAGTATCAAAGCATTAAAAGAAGCAGGAACAGAAAACAGATCCAGGGCTTTTCCCGAAATAAAAGTATCATTAAGCAGAAAGCCAATGACAGCAACAATTGTCAGCAGAACAAAAACAGCAATATTGATATAGATTAACCTGGTAAGGTTACTTCCATTTCTGAAAGTCAGCTTTATTTCATCCCATATTCCCATCAATATAAAGTATTTGTAGTTTTTCTCCAGTACCTGATCAGTACATAGCCAAATAACATACCTCCGAGGTGTGCAGCATGTGCAATATTGCTTCCCGGTTGTGTCACTGCAAGGACTAATTCGAGGGCGCCATATCCAAGAACCAGATATTTCGCTTTTATTGGCATTGGAGGAATAAGAAGAAGCAACTGTGTATTAGGGAAAAGAACACCAAATGCCAGAAGAACGCCAAATATCGCACCGGAAGCTCCTACTGTGGGTGTGTTAAGCAAAATCTGAAGGTTTTGCATATCAGGATCGGTAAACACCTTCCCCTGACGAAAATATGCTGTCCCTTCATTTAGTACTACCTGAATATTTTCCGGAGCAAGGCTCTGAATCAGGTGATGATATTGAAAAAATATCACGGTTTCATGGGTTAAAGCTGCACCCAATCCGCAAACCATATAGAAAATGAAAAATCGTTTTGGGCCCCACACATTTTCAAGAATTGGCCCGAATATGAACAGGGCATACATGTTAAAGAATATATGCATAAGCCCCGCGTGCATAAACATATGGGTTACAATCTGGACGGGTTTGAACTGTTCTGATTTTGGGAAATATAGTCCAAGTATACTGTTGAGATCAACCCCAAAAACGCTTCCGGCTGCATAATATGCTAAAAGCATCAATACATTGATCATTATGATATTCTTCACCACCGGGGGTAGTCCCAGAATGCCTCTTCCGTATCCGTTCATTTATCAGTTTTTAAAACATAATTTATTCTTCAATTGTCGGGCCAAATTTCTTTCCCCATTCAGATACGACAAATTGTCATTTATTTTCTTCGTTTACCCCGGTTCCGGCAGCTGGCGGAGAGCGAAGAACCGAGCCCAGCTTTGCTGGCGAGCTCGGCGCAGCCAAAATCAATTTACTCCCCTTTGGGAAATGGTAAATAAATTGATTTTCAAGCGTTGTTCCAAATATTTAACATCCTAAACCCTAACTATTTAAACCTTTTATCAATTTCCTCAAGGGTGATTATATTTATGACAGGTTTGCCTTTGGGAGAATAATTTGGTGCATGACATGCGAAAAGTGTGTCAAAAAGATCTTCCATTTCACCATGACTCAGCACTTTACCATATTGGATAGCTGATGCACTGGCCATGCCTGCTGCAACCTGTTCTTTTGCACCTGTCTTCGGATCCGTCTGAGTCTTTTTAAAATCCTCAATTAATATCTCCAGCATTTCAAGAGGGTCGGAAGAACTGCTGTCTGCCGGTCTGCCGTTAATGGTGATTTTATTTTTACCCGTATACCTTATACTGAACCCCAGTATTTCCAGATCTCCTTCAATTTCTTTAAGAATATAATAATCGGCAGGGTTTAATTCTGCGGTAACCGGGAACATATCAACCTGGCTTATAGCCCTCTTCTCGCTTAAGCACTGTAGAAATCTTTCATAAAGAACTCTTTCATGAGCCCTTTTCTGATCAATAACCATAAGGCCCGATTTGACAGGACAGACGATATATTTATTTTTTACCTGGAAGAACTTCCTTGGAGACTCCCTTATATTATCAGATTGTTCAGGATTGTCATCCTCCTTTTTGAGCCCTGAGTAGAGTTTTTCCCAGTTAGCTGTATTTTCTCTTTCAAACCGTTCAACAAATCCCGATCGTTCTTTGATTCTCTCTTCACCGTCAAATGGATTAAATTGTTTGTTAATCTCAATTTTTGGCATTTCAGGCATAATGTTCGATGATCTCATCACAGGGATTTCAATGAGAACTTCGTTTTCAAAATCGAGCGACGGGACTATGTTAAACCTGCCAAGAGCTTCACGTACCGATGCCATGAGTATCTGCCAGATTGATCTCTCGTCCTCGAATTTAATCTCTGTTTTGGTAGGATGGATATTAATATCAATAGACGCCGGATCAGCCTCCATGAAAATAAAATATGAAGGAATCGCTTCAACAGGGAGAATATTCTGATAAGCTTCAACCACTGCCTTATGAAAATACGGATGCTTCATGAAGCGGTTGTTTACGAAAAAGAATTGTTCACCATATGTCCGTCTGGCGTTCTCAGGTTTTCCTATAAATCCCTTTATTTTGATCAGACTTGTTTCGGTCTCAAGTGTAATAAGGTCCTGGTTAATTTGTTTTCCGAAAACACCGATTATGCGTTGTCTTAAATTGGAAGCAACAAGATTATATATCTCAGTGTCGTTATGATGAAGAGAGAATCTTATTTCGGGGTGGGCTAATACTATCTTCTGGAATTCATTGACAATATGTCTGATTTCAGTATTATCGGATTTCAGGAATTTACGCCGGGCCGGGATATTGAAGAACAGATTTTTAACCGAAAAACTAGATCCTTCCTGGCAACTGCAGGGCTCCTGTGTTTCAACCTTTGAACCATTTATAACTATCAATATACCGGTATCACTGTCTTCGTGCCGTGTTTTAAGCTCAACCATAGCGACCGCAGCTATTGAGGCAAGTGCTTCACCTCTGAATCCTTTTGTCGTAATAGCGAAGAGATCCTGCGCGGTTGTAATTTTTGAGGTGGCATGCCTTTCAAATGATAACCTGGCATCAGTCTCAGACATTCCCGAGCCATCGTCTATTACCTGAATTAGTGTTTTACCAGAGTCTTTTATTATTACCCTGATGTTTTTTCCTCCGGCGTCAACAGAGTTTTCAATAAGTTCCTTCACGACAGAAGCAGGCCTTTGTATAACTTCTCCTGCAGCGATCTGGTTTGCTACGGAGTCGGGTAAAAGCTTAATAACATCAGGCATTAATTGATATATTATTGTCGGTATAGCTAACTTCTCAGGGTTAAACAAGTTCATAAAATGAGCCTTCCCACCCTGGTTAAACATTTTTACAAATATATAAATAATTGGTACATAACTTTTCGGACCAGTCATGCAAGACACATATGAAAATATTGTCGGTTATTAGAATTCCTATTATTATCTTTGATAAAAAACCCTGGGAAATGAAAAACCTGCCTATCTCTTTAATTATCATTTTTGTAATCGTTAGTTATGGTTGTTCGCACAAAACGATCGGGAATAATATTAAAGTAATGACATTGAATGTAAGATATGATAACCCTGAGGATAGTATCTTTTCATGGCCAAAAAGAGCTTCACAGGTTTGTGATTTTATATTGGACGAAAAACCAGATATTTTTGGTTTGCAGGAAGTATTGTGGAATCATTACCAGGTGCTTGGTTCAATTCTGATGGATTATTCTTCGGTTGGAGCGGGGAGCGTAGATGGTGCGAGGGATGGGGAGATGAATCCGGTGTTTTTCAGGAAAGACAGGTTCAATATGATAAGGCACATCACCTTCTGGCTATCCGATTCTCCTGATATTGCCGGTTCGAAAGTTATGGATTCTTCACTTCCGAGGATTGTTACATGGATGGAGCTGGTGGAAAAGAAAAATCATAAACATTTTTTCTTTTTCAACACACATTTTACCGATGATTCCGATTCTGCCAGGCTGCTGAGTTCAAAAATACTTCTTAAAGAAGCTAACAAAATTGCTGATGGATTCCCATTCATAATTTCCGGCGATTTTAATATGACACCGGCCAGCAGCGGATATTCAATTTTGACAGGACCCGATGAAAGTGTGCCTCTTTTGAAAGATTCTTATATAATAAGCGAGAAGAAACCCTCCGGACCTGTTTCGACATTCAACGGGTTTTCCGATAAAACAAAAACTGCAAGAATTGACTATATCTTCGTACGCAACGGTATGAGGGTACTCGATTACAAAACAGTGATCAAACAGGAAAATGGGATATTTATTTCAGATCACTGGCCTGTTGAAGCGGTTGTATCAATCAACTAATCAGTTTTCTCAACCTTATGCTGTTTTTCTGTACCGTCTTACCGCCATGGTAGTAAATGCAACCGCAATTATAATCAGCGAATATAACTCCCTGCTAATATCGTGTATTGATGATCCTTTGAGCATTACCATCCTGTTTATTCTCATAAGGTAAGCAACCGGGTTAATAAGATCGAAGTCCTGTGCCCACATTGGCATACTTTCATAAGGTGTGAAGATACCGCTCATCAGGATAAATATTATCATGCAAAAAAATGCAACAAACATATACTGTTGCTGTGTTCCTGAAAAGGTCGAAATAAATAGAGCCATGCCCAGCACTGCAATCAGGAATATTGTACTTCCGAGAAACATTAAAAAAATACTTCCTTCAAACGGGATATTAAATGCCAGTTTACCTATGACAAGACCGATTGCAAGATCTATAAGACCAATAAGCAGGAAAGGAATCATTTTTGCAATTATGAATTGATATTTTCTTACAGGTGTAACATTGATCTGCTCAATGGTCCCGATCTCTTTTTCCCTTACCATATTTAAGCCGGCAAGCAGAAATCCTATTGCTGTGACGAGTATCACGAGGATCCCCGGAAGCATATAGAATTTGTAATTTAATAATTCATTGTACCAGTACCTGTTTGTGATCTCTATTCCTGGGGCAGGAATAAGCTGATTAGTTGTTATATTCTGCCTGATGAGCTCTGTGTTATAATCTGCAATGACCCCATTGAGGTAAGCCCAAGAAAGCTCGGCAGATGAGGCATTCACCGCATCTATAACGGCTAAAAGCTTCCCTTTCTTCCCATTTACAATATCTTTTCCGAAGCCTGATGGTATCTGAAATATAACA
>PMIJ01000004.1 GCA_003157015.1 Bacteroidales bacterium | reverse complement strand
ATATGGCATTAACTATTAATTCAGAAATTAGAGATGTTCATGGTATTACTCCTGAGCAAGAGGCAAAAATCCTTGATTTTCTTCAAGGAGCTGTTTACTGTTGGTGCAATAACCAAAATGATACTGGTAACTGGTTTTCAATGAGAGACCTGATGGGCAGAGACAATTACTATTGGCAAGGGACGCCTCTAATTGTGTTGTATTGGAAACATATTGCAAAAGGAAAGGATGATGAATCTGCAGTCAAGGGTGCTGGAATAGATTCGGGATGGCTTTTGAAAAAAGTAATCGACAAGGATAAAAGAACATTCGAGACGGAAGAAGCGGAACTGATAAGAAAGTACCGTTGGATCAAAAGAGATGAAGACGAATATACGACACCCCATCAAGTGGGGGAATAAATAATATCAACATGATAAAATCTAAGTTGTTAATGAAGAATTCTGGCGTCAAATCATGAAGCACTTTACTTTTTTAGAAATTCTTTTAGCCTATTTATATTGACTTCGGTCTGTGTTACAGAATCTTTTAATGCTAAGACTTCATGGTTCATTTCATCAGTGGAGGTTTCAAGATTCTGAACTTCTTTAGTAGCTTTTCGGATTGCTTGTTCTCGCTCTTCTGGCGTTCTTAAAAATTGTGGAACCTTAGCTTGTTCAACTCTGTCCTTAGCAACTTCAAGTTCGGTTTTGTTATTTCTTAAATTTTCAGTCAATTGGACTATTCCCTGTTGAAATTCACGTAGTTTATTTTGCGATTGCTCTAAATTCTTCAAGGCAGATTCTTTTTCGGCCCTGTTATTACAAGAGAGAAAAGAAATAGTCAATAATAAACTTAAAGAAAGAATGATGTTTTTCATATTGTGATTATTAATATCTATGTAATCTTGTTGAGTAAACAACGAATTTAATAAAATTTTGCTTTTAGCCTCGTAAAAGGCCAATTAATTAAGCTGAAGTGATCAACAATTTACAAGTATCTCCGTAGGGAAGGAGTAGATATTAAAGGGGAAATTTAAAACACATAAACACCTATATTGCTATGATAAAATCTAAGTTGTCAGTTGAAGAAGTAGAACAGAAAAAAAGGGTAATACAAAAAAACCGAAACCATACCCTGTCCCGGAGGAAGATAGTTTTATCCCGCCTGATGATGATTCAGCTGAAATAAAATATCAAACTAAGAAAAATAAGCATAACCCATAGGCTGCTTATACTTTTTCTTTCTTAATCAGTTGAATTTCCTCTATTATTCTGTTTGCTTCTTTAGTGAAATTATTTATAATTTCTTTTTTCAAAAAAGGGTCTTTACTAACGTCCTTTATAGAATTAGAAAAACTTTGAATTTCAAGTTGTTTATTCTGTATATGACCCTTTAAATAAGCATTATAATCTTGTTTAGATGACAACTCTTTTTCTTTTTGGTTTAAGGCTTCTTGGAGTCTGTTAACAAGTTCTTCAAGTTCTTTCATACTATCTATATGTAATTTAATTAATGATTTTTGCCGTCATCTTTCAAGTTGGGTTTTGATTGTTTCATCACCCAATACTTTAAGAAATTCATATTCTATGATGCATTGACCACTACCCCGTGTTGTGCTTCTGATGTCTTGCCTGATTTTCTCAATTACATCCGTATCTGGTGGAAACTTGATAAATTCTACATTATCTTTTCTAATTCTAACCCAAGTGATACCTCTTATATAATCTACACTTATATTTTCAAATAGTGCTTCGGTCAATACTTCATTCCCATCAATTTCAATAATTGGGATTTTTATTAGAAGATCTTCAAATAGAGAACAAGTTTTATCAGTACCCGCTATAAGGGTAATTTTCTTAATTTGATTAACACGATGAACCCCAGCATTTGAATAACCTTGGTCTTCAAGTTTATAATATGCATTATATGTATTAGAAAATCGATATTTTTTTTCAGTATTATTGGCTAAGTTACTGAAGGAAGGAGCATTACTTCTTGGATGATAAGAACCATCTGAAGATGGCATGAAATATTCCTTAATTTCTTTCTTTATACTAAAAAGAATTCCATCATATCTGGGTCTATTGTATTTATATAAATCATAAACTTTCGATGTAATTTCTTCAATTCTTTTTCTTTCTTCTTCAGCAGCAAGTTTTTTCTGAATTGCTTCATCTTCCTGTGCTTTTTGTTTATTTATAATTTCCTGCCTTATGTTTGAAGGAATTTGATTCATTTTAACATTTTTCCATTCAATTGTAGCAAGTCCATTTTTTGAGAGATAAATTTTTGAGCAATGTTTATAATCTTCTTCAAAATATAAATCATTCTGTTTTCGTTCGCCATATAGCCTATTGAATGCTTGTATTAATTTCCCCGTTGATACGTTCTCGAATTGTGTAAGAATATATGCCAATTTCCCATTTCCCATTACATAATGCTTACAAAAATCTACTGACATACATAATTCTATATAAAATTGATTCCTATAGCATTGAATTACATCCGTAATTACTCCATCGTTGTATTGTACATCCGAACTTACTCTTGCTGATGAATAATTACCAAATGAATCTGGTTTATTATGTTCATTAGTAGACCATTCAATTATTCTTTTAACAGATTCGGCATCTTGTCCGATTTCAACTGTCTGTGAATTAATTTGACCAAAACCCAAAACCAAAATTGTAATAATTAATAGTCTATTCATCTCGTTGTCGTATTAAATGCTGGCTAACGTTTGGAGGTAGAAATTTTTTTAAAATTCATCATTTGTTGATAGAATAGGGCTTGCAAAGAACTCACCATCCTCAATAATAAGTCTCTCAATCTGGCCATTATAAGGTTTCATTAATTCTAAAATCAGATTGTTTAGTTTGCTATCAAAATCTGGCCCTAAATACACTCCTACTAACGAATTCTGTATAGAGCAATACTCAATTTGTCCGATTTCAATAAATTTTAACTCGTGTTCATTACTCCAGTGATAATGCTTTTGAAAGAAAAGTTTATTTGCATTTTTATTTACAAACTTTTCCAAATATGAATTCTCTCCTTTTTCCCATTGTCGCCAGTCAATACTTGGAAAGTCTAAAATAGATTTATATTTAATTTTACTATTTATTAATTTAGAATTTTCTAATAGAAATTTCTCTCGATTTATCACTAGGCAAACACCTTTAGAATTATCAGCGTAATGTGCCCACATTGTCGGATGCCTAAATCCAGGAACAAAAAATCTATTTTTTTTATAGTCTAGGGAAAAGCAAAGATGTTTACAGTTTTTATGAAGAAAGACTTGAAAAGCGTGTTTTATTGTTTGGTGTTTTGACATATCAACCTCTGACAGTATTGACCAAAATCCAAAAGTCCTGTTTTCTTTTGGATCATTTGATTCTAATAATGATGTTAACTTGAGATTATGAGAGGGTAGGATATATAGCAATGCTGTTTCAATTCTGGTAAAGTGATAAATGTTTTTTCCATAATCAATTGGCATTTGTACCATCATAATATTTCCATTTTTTAAAGGAAAAGAGTTGAATAGTAATTAATTTTATTAAATAGGTTTCTTAGTCTCTGTTTTTTATGATTGCCGCCAACAACTCACTAAACGCAACTGGTTGCGTTTAGATCTGCCTTAGAAACAACTCGTACAAGATGCAAACATCCTGATAAACTTGCCTACCGGCCGGCGACTATCAATTTATTCGTGTTTTTCATCCAGTTTCGACTATTAATATCTATGTAATCTTGTTGGGTAAAGAACGAATTTAATAATATTTTGCTATTAGCCTGGTAAAAGGCCAATCAATTAAAGTAAAAGAACCCGAACTTATCTCCTCTTTATCTTATTGCTACGTAGCTTTTCTGCCTCCTTAATGTAACTTTCTGGAAGTAGAGAGCTAAATTTCTTTAGTTTATAATTTAATGTTTACTTGTTAATAAGTAATTCTATTTATAGTATTGTTATATTAAAAGACACCTGTATCTTTGTATAAGTAAACAGAATAAACACAGTAATATGAGTAACATAACAGATAAAGCAAAAGAGTATTTGAGCTATAAGCTCTCTGTGATACCAGAGTAAGTACCGCTTTTAAGTAATCAGAGTAATATTAATAAACAGAGTAATATTAGTAAATAGGATAATATGAGTAACGTAATTA
>PMIJ01000237.1 GCA_003157015.1 Bacteroidales bacterium | reverse complement strand
CAGTGATAAATATTACTTTAGGAAGAGTTAAAAAGGTGTTGTCAATATAATCCGCGATCCAGTGGTCACATTACACTGCGAATAATTGGTCAATATACCCTCGTTTTCCAATTATCCTGCAAATCGTACCGTCTGGAAAATAGAAAAACTATCTTTGAAAATGAAGTTCTTTAATAGTATGTTTCTTTGAAAATCGGTAATTAACGATGCAGAAACACTTGCATTCCTATTTACCGAAAACCTGCATTTGTAATTACCGCTTACATTTGTATTCTATTACTTCTTGTCGTAATTTTAACCAAACAATTCTTTCTATTATTTTATGCATAATTTTTTAACCAAAATCTAATAATATGAAAACATATGGTTCAACCATAATTATTGCTGTACTCCTTTTGCTCTTTTCAAACTGTATACAGGCACAATCAGTCTCAAAAGCTGAAAAACTATTTAATGCGCTTAAATCGAAAGACCTTAATAATGCCTTGATTTTAGTTCAAAATGTCGACTCAGTTAATTATAATGGTAATGGTCAACTAAGTTTATTAATGTTAGCTTCAGAAGATGGTTATTCAGAAGTGTGTAAAATATTAATTAATAAAGGGGCAAAATTGGATTTACAGGATTTTTACGGTGAGACAGCTTTGTTAATAGCTTCGCAAAGAGGGAGAACGGAAGTTGTAAAGGTATTATTGGATAAAGGGGCAAAATTGGATTTACGGGATAATGACAATGAAACTGCTTTAATGATGGCTTCAGAAAAAGGTCATAAAGATGTGTGTAAAATATTATTGGATAAAGGAGCAAAATTGGATTTACAGACAAACAGTGGAGTAACTGCTTTAATGATGGCTTCAATGAATGAGATGACTGAAATTGTTAAGCTATTATTAGAAAAAGGAGCAAATACAGGATTAAAGTCCAAAGGAGGCAAAACAGCATATGATTGGACACAAAATGATACCATCAAAACCTTGTTAACTACATATAAGAAAAAGAAGTAATACTCGTTTACAACATAGTATACAAGCCGAACATATCGACCACATTTCGCCAGTCATACTAAATTGTACATATATGGCTTGATCACAAACTTTTACGTTCAGCCGTTGGTGGTAAGTCAAGTCTGGCTAACTTTGTTAAAATTCAACGGGTTTTCAAATAAGTACATTATTGTCAGTAAATGTTCTATTTCGTTAATAAAACTATTCCTATTATAATTATAAGAGCACCAATTATATTAATAATACTAATCTTCTCATTAAAAATGAAAACTGAAATTAATATGATAAAAGTGATGCTTGCTGTCGAAAAAATTGGATAAGCAATTCCTAAGTTAATTTCTTTTAATGATTTTGTAAATAAGAATGTATTAATTGCACCTAATATTAAACCCACGGAAAATATTAAAACCAAAGCAAATTGCTCTGTTACCCAGATATTGATTTAAAAATAATATATGCTGATACATTAAAGAAAACAGCAAAAGATAATAAGAGATATTTCATTTTAATTTCTCTTAAATTGTTTGTTGATGCAGCAAACTCTTATTTTCTGAAAGTTATACAGTAAAACTTATTTTCCCCCAGTAATTCCGTTTGTAATTCTTTTACTCCGTTGGGAATAGCTGATGATATGTCCTTAAAATCGAATGTCACACCTTGATAATATTTTTTTGATAGCTTACTCTTTTTGTATTGTTTTTCAATGTAATCGGCTGTTTCATCTGCAATAAGAATTTTAGTGTTTTGTTTAGCGACCCTAATCATTTCTTGAATTGCTAATGCTTTGTCATTAAAAAAGTTTATCCCGCCAACATGAAAAACTATATCAAATTCATTGTCTTTAAACGGCAAATCCTCTGCGCAGCAGTTAATAAGTGATAGGTTTAATTGCTTATTGAACTTTTTCTTACATTTTTTTAGCATCCCCAATGAAATATCAGCACCAACTATGTCAAGTTTTTTTTTGTTTATCATTTTCGGTATAAACTCTAAATTTTTACCTGTTCCAATAGAAACATATAATACAGAACAATAATCTCGCCACTCTAATTTTGAGATATTTTCACTTCTCATATTGTTAATACCATTCCCGTATTTTAATTTCCCAACAATGGTTTCAGCAAGGTCATATCCTTTCGACATCCAGTCGTACATTTTCATATATTTCTGGTTGTCTCCACTTACATATTTGTCGTTTAAAAAAATAGGAATCCCATCAACTTCCTTGTAGTTAAAATCTTCCTTTTGATATTCCACTTTAAGTCTTTTTTTTAATCTGTTGTCCATGATTGTCAATTTAATGTTTTAATATAACCATTATCATTATAACGTGCAAAAGCCGCTCCTCATGACCGGATTTCGACAATATTTTTCAGCATAATATATCTGTTTAAGACACAGTTAAATATACCCTTCTTTTGATGGTCTTATTATACCGACTAACTATGGTCAAGGTCACTCGCTTTTCCACAGAGGTTCATTCGCATATAATCAGCAATTAGCTTTTCGTTGCAGTCAATGCTTTTTGAAAGAGAATTAATAATATTATTCTGTTCAGCTACTGTTTTATTTTGACTTAATTTTTTCTTTGCCTGAAGGTCTGTAATAACAACTTCGAATGCAACAATTCCTTTTGACATTTTCAATTTGTAATCTTGTGGTAAATTATTCCATCGCTGTTTATATGAAACTTCATAATTATCTATGGTCGATTCAAGTACCTTAAAAACTTTATCAGTTTCAGTAATTAATTTACTTTCCCCATATGCATGAACTGAAATGTAGTTCCATGTTGGGACGTTTAGTTTTTTGTCATAGTTTTTTGGTGAAATGTACGCATTAGGTTCACTGAAAATTATTAAAACTTTATTAGTTTCAATGTCCTTCCATTGTTCGTTTGATTTTGCGAAATGTGAAGTCAAAACGATATTATCATTTTTAAATGATGCAAGAAATGGTAAATGTGTGGCAATAGGGAAATTACTTTTTGTTGTAATGATTGTTGCAAAACTGAATTGTTTCATAAAGGCAACAATTTCGTCTCTGTCTTTAAACAAATCTATTTTAGGTATGTACATTTTTAGGCTCTTACCAGTTTTTAAAACTAATCATTTTAAGTACAGCAGAACTTAAAAAAGAAAATGTTGACTTTTTTACTTTATTGCTGTGAATTATGGATTAATCAGGTCTTTCAATTATTGCAATATGACCATGGAGAATTTTTATTAAAGGTTGTTCTTTATAAGGGATAAATTGCCAATGGGTTATTTCCCCTGACTTTCTAATGGGTAGGTGTATAAAATTGCCAGAGATTATTTTTTCATTTTTTAAGGTGATTGTACATATGCCAAAATTAAAATATTTATCAAGTATATCATTTACAGTTGGATTAAAGGTTCTCATGTTTCGAGATTTTTATTTAACAGAAATAAAGTTAGATGTTTAAATGAACTTAACAACTCAACAAAGCAATTCCCCGAATCATAAAATCTACTTGTAGATTACAAAACGAGGAACTGCAAAAACCCTAAACCCTACTATTTGATGAAACCTCTGGCTAATTTACAAAATATTTGATTACCAGATTAATAATTTTGGGGAATATAAAAAAGAAAATAAGATATGTTTCATTCATTTCCACCCTGTTTCTTGAGTTTTTGTGGATATGACACTTTTAAGACCCATGCACTCTTTAAAATTGGTTATATACTGATGATATTAGTGGATGAATTGGTGTTCAGATTGCTCTTACGATTTAGTTAACGCATCTTCCATCCATCCAAGATGATTTAAGGTCTACGGATTTTTATTTGGCTTTTGTCATTGTCTTTCATAACTTTATCATACTTAATTACTATCATGGCAAGTCTCTTTGCAGGATACGAATACGACATTTTCATAAGCTACCGCCAGAAAGACAATGAATACGATGGCTGGGTGACAGAGTTTGTCGATAATTTAAAGAGGGAGTTACATGCCACCTTTAAAGAAGACCTATCCATTTACTTCGATATAAATCCACAAGATGGTCTGCTTGAAACGCATATTGTGGACGAATCGTTGGCTAAGAAACTAAAATGCCTAATCTTCATCCCCATAATCTCACAAACCTATTATGACTTAAAAAGTTTTGCATGGCAACATGAATTTGTTGAGTTTAATAAACTGGCAAAAGAAGATCAATTCGGCAGAGATATCAGACTTTCAAGTGGAAATGTAGCCAGCAGAATATTGCCAATTAAGATTAATGAACTTGACCCTGAAGATAAAACTCTTCTTGAAAATGAAATAGGCGGAGTGCTCAGGTGCATAGAATTTATTTATAAGTCATCAGGTGTTAACAGACCTTTAAGAGCCAATGAAGATCACCCGCAGGATAATCTTAATAAAACATACTATCGTGACCAGATTAATAAGGTAGCAAATGCTGTTAAAGAGATTATTTCAGCATTAAAGAAACATGATCAACAGGATGGAGAAGTTACAAAAGAGATTGTTACTGCAACACCTAAACCCAAAAAGAATCTGAGAACTAAAATCGTTATAGCTTCTGGTATAATATTGGCACTTATTGTGATTGGTTATTTCTTAATCCCAACACTTTCTAAGCCAAAAGAACAGCTTGAAAAGTCAATTGCAATTTTGCCATTTAAATCTCTAAGTGATGACCCTGCTCAACAATACCTCGCTGATGGAACAATGGATGCAATACTGCTTCATCTGCAAAAGTTTAGCGATTTACGGGTATTGTCCAGAACATCGGTGGAACAATACCGTAGGACTAATAAAACCACTTATGCCATTGGTAAGGAACTTGGTGTATCATATTTGCTTGAAGGTAGTTTTCAAAAATCTGGAGATAATGTAAGGTTAATTGTCCAGTTAATTAAAGCAAGTAGTAAAGAAAGTCATGCATGGGCAAATGAATATGACAGAAACTGGAAAGACATATTTTCTGTTCAGAGTGAAGTTGCACAAACAATTTCAAAAGAATTGCATACAATAATCACCCCTTCTGAAAAGGAACTAATTAAAAAAGTCCCCACTGCTAATATGGCAGCTTATGATTTGTACCTCAATGCAAACAGTTATCAAAAAGATTATCAGAAAACCAGAAATGTAAGTTCTTATCAAACAGCAGTTGCTTTTTATAAGGCTGCCCTTGAAATAGATTCTACTTTCGCTAAGGCATATACTGGATTGGCAAATGCATATTATAACAGATATCAATGGGAAAATTATTTAAAAGAAAACTATCTGGATACTTGTCTTATTCTTGCTAATAAGGCTCTTTCTTTTGACAATCAACTCGATGAAGCATATTATTTAAAAGGCGAGTATGATAGAGTAAATGGACACATTGAAGAAGCCTTGGATAATTATGATAAAGCATTGAAAATAAATCCAAATTATTCTGATGCATATTTGAAAAAGGGAGACATTCTTACATTTATAAAACATGATTATGTAAAAGGAATTGAAAACGATAATAAAGCATTAAACCTTATACGTGGAGATGAACGTCCATATTTATTACGAGTTGCAAATAATAGATATTTGGACGTTGGATTCATTGAAAAAGCAAAGTATTATGATCAGAAAGCATTTGCTCTGGATAGTAATAAAGCACAGAATTTCTATAATTTAGCTTGGATAGACTTTAACAATGAAAATTTTGAAGAGGCTTTGAAATTGGAGAAGAAAGGCGAAGAACTTGATTCAATATATATAAATTTTGACCTCACTGTTTATAATGTATGTCCAGATCATAACGAAGAAGCGTATGTAATTGCTAAAAAAGAAATTGAGAATTATAAAAAATCAGGAGAGTTAAGCCTTCTCCAGTCATATAGAATTGGATATGCTTTCTGGCAAGTAAGCAAAAAGAAAGAGGCAGAATACTATTTTAACCAGCAAATCAAATATGATGAAGAAAGTATGAAACTTGGCAGGGATATCGAACAATGGAAAGCTGCTTATTATGATATAGCAGCTACATATGCTTTTTTAGGCGATAAGGTCAAGGCGTATAAATATCTTGATGAATTTAATACAATGAATTTTTATCCATTATGGTGGATAATTCTTGCTAAGCACGATCGTCTTTTTGCAAGTATCCGTAACGAAGAAAGATTTCAAAAAATTCTTCAAAACATGGAAGCCAAATACCAAGCAGAGCATGAAAGGGTAAGAAAATGGCTCGAAGAAAATAATATGTTGTAAAGTATCTTAAATTAAAATTGAAAAGAAAAAATGCCAAGTCTCTTAGCAGGTTATGAATATGATATCTTCATAAGCTATCGCCAGAAAGACAACAAGTATGATGGTTGGGTAACAGAATTTGTTGACCATCTTAAACGGGAACTTGAGGCAACCTTTAAAGAAGAGATAAGTGTTTATTTTGACATCAATCCTCATGATGGATTATTGGAGACACATGATGTTAATGAATCGCTGAAAGATAAACTGAAATGCCTGATTTTCATTCCAATTATTTCTCGTACATATTGTGACCCTAAATCATTCGCTTGGGAGAATGAGTTCAAAGAATTTGTTGAACAGACTTCTCAAGATCAGTTTGGATTAAAGGTTAAACTTCCCAACGGCAATGTAGCAAGCAGGGTATTGCCTGTTCGAATTTATGACTTGGACACTAATGATATAAAATTATGTGAATCCGTTCTGGGAAGCGTGCTTCGTAGTGTTGACTTTATCTATAAATCTGCAGGAGTCAACAGACCCTTAAGAGCCAATGAAGATCACCCACAGGACAATCTTAACAAGACATATTATCGTGATCAAATCAATAAAGTTGCTAATTCAATAAAAGAGATTATAAGTGCCATAGAACAACCTATTCTACAAAAAGAAGAAGTACCAAAGGAAGTTTTTAAACCAATATCAGTACCTCTGAAAAATAATAAAACAAAAATCATCATTGCTACTATTGCAGTTCTTGCACTGATTGTATTCGGATATTTCTTAATCCCAAGACTTTCAAAGCCAAAAGAACAGCTTGAAAAATCAATTGCTGTTTTGCCTTTTAGAAATGACAGTCCAAATGATTCGACAACTTACTTCCTGAATGGTGTCATGGAAGAAATACTCAATAATCTTCAAAAGATCAGTGATTTCAGCAGAGTTCTTTCACGTAATTCAGTTGAACAATTCAGAAANNTCAGAAACAATACTACCAAATCTATGCCTGAAATAGCAAAAAAACTGAATGTTAATTATATAGTTGAAGGAAGTGGTCAAAAATATGGCAATAAGTTTGTTCTCAGGGTACAATTAATTGCTGCTGGAAATGAAAAACATCTATGGGGTAAATCATATGATCGTGAAATACTTCAGACCAGTGATATAATCAATATACAAAGCCAGATCGCACAGTCAATAGCAGCAGAATTGAAAACAATTATTACCCCTGAAGAAAAACAACTCATTAATAAAATACCTACTACAAACCTGACAGCATATGATTTTTACCAGCAGGGAAGAGATGAATATACAAAATATTGGATTAATAACAACAAGGCATCACTTCAAAAAGCTGAAGAACTATATCATAAATCATTGAAATGTGATTCTACATTCGCTCAAGCATATTCAGGTCTGGCAAGGGTATATTGGAGCAAGCACAGTTGGAATGACTTCTTAACAGAGAATTTTATGGATTCTGTTCTGATCCTTACAAAGATTGCACTTTCCCTTGATGATCATTTGTCTGAACCATATACTTTAAGAGGAAGTTATTATGATAATATAGGCAAACCAGAACAAGCTATTGAAGAATATGACAAAGCCATAAAACTCAATCCAAACGATTGGATGGCTTATCTTGGTAAAGGAGATTTGTATTATTCTTATACCAACCTTGTTAATAGTATTGATAATTATCAAAAAGCTGCATCCATTAATCGGGGACGAGAATTACCCTCTTTATTAAGAGTAATTGGGGGTACGTATTTTGACGCTGGATTTCCTGAGAAAGCTAAGCAATATTATCAGGACGGATTGAAATTGGATGGCGATTCATCGGCATATTATGAGCGTTTATCTGATTTTGAATTTTGGCTTGCAAATTTCAATAAATCTATTGAATATGCAAAAAAAGGTTTAGCGATAGATTCAAACAATTATTGGATAGAGCGATATTTAGGACCAAGTTACGAAGTGCTTGGTCAGCATGAAGAATCATTAAAATATTATAAAAAGTGGTTTGCACGATTAAACACTAACCAAGAATTATATATTGGTTATATGACGGGTTTATCTTATGCTTACTGGCAAAATGGCTATAAAGAAGAGGCTAAATACTATTTCAATGAACAAATAAAATATTATAACAAGATGATTGAGTTGAAGCGATCATTATATGGACTATATACATATTATGAAGGTCTTGCAGGTATATATGCTTTCATGGGAGAGAGAGATAAAGCATATAAAAATTTAAGAATTTTTAATCAAATCCAAGAGATACCTTTATGGATGTCAGTAAATATCAAAACAGACCCTTTATTCAACAGCATCAGGAATGAACCAGAATTTCAGCAAATTGCCAAGGACATCGAAGCAAAATATCAAGCAGAGCATGAAAGAGTAAGGAAATGGCTTGAAACGCAAGGGATGCTGTAATCATTAAGAAACCAAGTTCATAAGTAACCAAATAAACGGACGTTTGTTTGGATTCAGAATATTTAAACAAAGTATTTACTCGGTATTCCTTATTGATATGTCTTCTAAGCTGTGGGTCACAATTTCTAAATAATTTTGCAGTTAAAATTTACTTAAGAAAAATTCCGGAAATGTATAGCTATTAAAATTCCTTTTACAGATTGTAGTGTGAACTAGCTTTATCAACTTAATATTATATTTTCTATTGTCTTATTTTATCCATGTTTTTAATCAAAGTTACACCTTGCTTAAACCAAAGTCAATTGTTTTATTTCAAATAAAAAATCCATCTACCAAAGAATAGACTCAGAGGAATAAAATATGTAAACGTTTAAGAGAGCAAACCTAACACCTTTTTTCTTGTAAATGATAAGCCCCCGGAGCTGATTTCCGAGGGCTGGGAATAAATTATCACGATCAATGATTAATTATTCTTAAGACAGCGAACTGATATACCTTCATTGATATATATACCGCTACTATTGCTACCAGAAATCGAGTTAAGCTCCGGGTGCAACTCCCTAATGTCCAGGAACCAACCTTCTGAAGAGGTGCTGCTCCACCATTGACCAAGAGTACCAATCCACAAATTGTTCCCAAAATCGTTCTGAATGTCTCGTTGGGCCCCCGGAAGGGCAGTGAATCCACTTTCATTGGTTGCATCAGTGTTTGTACTTATCCAATGTACCGTACTTATTTCTTTTAGTTTGCCACCTGCAACATCGCTACCTCCTAAAAATGTTTCCAAAGTTGTCCACTCATCATTTGTAGGAACATGCCAGTCAGAAGGGCATAGCTTACCTGTTTCAACAGTAAATCCATTATATAAGGCACCATAAGCAACCTTGTATGTTTTAGCATCATTATTATACCAGCAGTAACCAGGAGTAGTGAGAGTGTCCCATGTTGAGAAGTCTGTAACGTTATGTATTGCAGAGCCATCGTTGAGTTTTGTTGTTTTAAGATTTTCAGCCATCCATATCTGAGTTCCTATTTGAATAGTCTTATAATTATTGCCATCAATGTCTGAAACTGTTCCATAACTTAAATTAGGATTAAAAATAATTGCACCTATTCCAGCAACAGTTGTAAAATATTGCTGATTCCCATAAGCAGTTCCTGCACTATTAGTAGCATAGGCTCTTACATAATAAGTTGTATTTGCAGTTAATCCCGTAATGTTACTTATAAAACTGCCTGTCCCTGATCCATCACTTGTTTTACTATCAGTTGTAGTGGGATTCTGATTTGTGCTCCAACAAACACCACTTGCGAAGATAGTTCCTCCACCATCAGCGCTTATGCTTCCACCTGAAACAGCTGAAGTTGTTGTAATTGAACTCACAATCATTGTTGTAAGGGTTGCAAGTAATACCGGATTAGATGAAAATGCAACCTCATTGCCGTAACTCGTCCCTTCACTATTAGTGGCGTAAGCACGAACATAGTAAGTAGTATTAGCCGTAAGTCCGGTTATACTACTGGTAAAAGTACCTGTTCCTGCCCCATCACTTGTTTCACTAGAACCGGTTGCCGGATTGTGAGAGATTCCCCAGCATACGCCACGTGCTGTAACCTCAGCACCTCCATCACTTGTCACATTTCCTCCCGTTGTTGCAGTTGTCTGTGTAATGCCGGTCACATTAGCGGTTGTTACAACCGGTAGAGTTGGTTTCTTCTTACAGGAAGTAAGACACAGTGTTGAACTAATCAGAAAGAAAACAATTACTGGGATTTTGAATAAGTGATTCATGGTAGTATTTTTTAGATTAAAAAATAATTCTCAGAATCGGTACTATCAAAGTTATATCAGCAAAAAGACAAAGTCAATTTTATTTATTCTACGTTAAAAATCCATCCACCCAAGAGCAACTCAGATGGATGGAATATATAAACTTTTAATAGAGCTACCCAAACACAACTAACCAGCAGTTGTAAGTTTAAAATCTATAATGGACAATAAAACCAATTATTAAGATAAATTCACCTTTTCAACCTTTTCTACTGTCCCTTTGGATTAAGCTTTTTAACAAATACATCAAAACGAGGATCCCCATAAAGGGGCTTGAACTCCGGATTAACTGCGACCCATGGTATATCGACACTATAGGGAGTATGATTCAGCCATTTGAATGCTTCATCTTTTTCTCCCAGCGCGGCATAAATCTCTATCAGACCAAATGCCTGCCATGGGGTAACATCTCCTTTCAATATTTCATCTATTATCTGCTGCGCCTCTTTTTTATGCCCGGCCATTGCATATGTGTATCCCAAAGCCCATTTCCATGAGGGATCCAGTTCAGCAACTTTTTTATGCGCAGTAATAGCTTCATCAAATTTGTTCTGAAACAGGTAACATTCACCCATAACATAATAACTTACTACGAAGTCCTTTTGAATCTCAAATGCTTTTTTACATTCACGTATCGCATCATCATATTTCCCTTCATAAAAATATAATCCTCCCAGCCATGCAGTTTGCGCCGGATCGAAGGGATCACATTTCTGTGCCAGCTTGTGTTCTGCAATCGCTGCTTCCATATTGCCTTTCCAATAAAGACCCCATGCATAATGATAATGAGTGATAGCTGAGTTCGGATTCAATGCAAGAGCTTTCTTAAAGTATTTCTCTGCCAGGTCAAATTTCCAGTCATAATATTGGGTTACAAATGCAAGGGCTGTATAAACTTCAGCTATTGTCGTATCCAGCCTGACCGCCTGTAATGCTGCAGCTTCAGCTTTTTCCAGAGCATCACCGGGATCCAGGGGCCCGTGAGCAATGTTAGCATATCCAAGAGCCACAGCAGCATAAGCAAATGCATCTCCAGGATCCGTTCTCAGGACTTCATTCAGATATTCAATTCCCTTTTTTAATCCTTCATCCGTAAGCGTATTTATATTATACATACCTCTGAGGTATGTTGCATAGGTTTCAGGATTAATTTTACGTGGTGCCGGCAGTTTAACAATATTTTCAGGTGTAATATCAAAACCAATCTTTTTAATTATCTGACCTGCGACATTGTTATATAGTTTTTCTGAATTAATAATATCACTTTTATAATTACTGGCCCATATCAGTTTTTCATCCGGAAAAGCCTGAACCAGCCTTAACTTCAGATTAATTGAGTCTCCTACATTAATAACAGAGCCTTCAATAATATAATCGACATTGATCTCATTTGCTATTTCCGTAATCGACCTGGTGGTATTAGCAAACACTGAAGCTGTTTGACCTGAGAGCACACGAAGAGGTTTGACCTGGCTTATCATGCATAATTCATTAGTCAGTGCTTCATTTTGTCCCTGAACAAGATAATCCTGATCTTGCTTCCCGGTGAGATTCTTGAATGGTAACACTACAATTGATTTTTCTATGTCAGTAAGATTTGTTTTAGTATCTGGACTATTAAGAACCTCTTTATTATCTGCCTTACCTGAACCCGGAACAAGATAAAAATCCCCCGTAAGTGAGGTTGAGACCCAAGGCAATTGGTGATTTTCAGATTTCTTATATACATAAGCAGTTACCTTCTGGAACATCTGGATGGCCGTTATCCCGGGTTCATTTATGTATGTCAGTATTCCTGATGTGTACAATCCGTTATTTCCTGCGATTCCGTCTGAAGCAGTGCTCCCGGGTGAAGTGGCAAATGCGATTACAGAACCCACCGGCGCTGTCATTGTTGCAAGGCCCTTTCCCTTAGCTGCTCTTGTCCAGCTTCGTTCAAAGGGATTATCCCGGCAGGCATCGAGGATCACAATATTAACTTTGTTTTTTGCATCCTCCATCTTTCCTAAGATCCTGTCGGCTCTGACACAGTTATATTCCACATCAGATTCAGATTTTAAGGTTGCATCAACCGGCATCAGGTAATTAAAACCTTTTGACTGCAAACCATGGCCGGCATAGAAAAATAACCCGATATCAGAATTTTTTAACTTGTTTCCGAAGTTATCTATCGCCCGGAACATCCCTTTCTGATCCAGGTTTTCATATCGCTCGACTTCAAACCCGATCCCTTTAAGTGCAGCTTCTATGGATTTTGCGTCATTTATAGGATTTGCAAGACTGTTTTTCCCGTAATCACCATTGCCAATTACAAGGGCCAGACGTCTTTCCTGCGAATAAACCGAAATGCAGAAAAGGAATATTACCGTAATAAAGACTATTTTTTTCATAACCGGCTGATTTTGTTTGTACAAAGTTATACCTCGTTTAAGCTAAAGTCAATTTTGTTTTAAGCAAATGGCCCCAGAGCTGATTTCCGGGGGTTTACTTCTTGATTTGTTGGAAAGAATTTCCAACATGCAGAATATTTCAATTCAACTTAAAACAGGTCAAATCCAAGTATGAGTTTAGTGGTTTTTAGTACAATACTTGTTTTTACGCAGGAATAAGTGTCACTACATTAGTGTTCACACCAGATACATATGTAGCCACTACCTGGCTTTCTGTAATTACTGCAGTTCCATTATCACCGTCAAATACAATGGTTTTTCCATCATCTGATAAAGTCCACGTACCGGTATAATTTGTATCGCTCAGATCGCACTTGTTAGTACCAACATTGTATGTAAAGGTACCATTTGCCAAAAAAGTTAAGACGTCATCTTTTTCACAGTTCGCCAGTGTTTCTACCCCATTGACTTTCATAGAAGTTATTTTCCATGACTTTGACGTCAGAATTTCTTTCGGAGTTAAAGCTGATGTTCCTTCTTCTTTCTTTTTACAACTGCTAAGAATCAATACTAATCCAATTAATACTAATTGATAAATCAAAAACCTTTTTGTTGTTTTCATTTTAGTTTATTTTAAGGAATATTTTCTTAGACACTTTTCTAACCATTTGCTTAATCAAAATTAACAGGTAAGCCGCCATCAATTTTATTTAACAAAGCCCCCTCGCTTATTCCGAGGACTGGCAATTACTTTACTTTTATTGAAATCGCGAAAATGATTTATGCTTAATAGTTAAATAGATATATTGTTAAAAAGCCCGAATAGCACGCACAGAGGCTTTGATGTCCTTCAAGTAGATGTTGCTTTGGCTGCCAGTGCTGAAGAACTGGAGCCACGCGATCATAAGATCCTTATTGTACTCGGTAGAACTCCAATAGTAGTCAGCAAAACCGCCAACCACATTTTTTTGTAAGTACAATAAATTTAACTCAAATTTTGAAGGTAAATACCAGTCGCCATAAGTTACACCACCTTCTGTTACTTGATATTCGTTACATATTCTTGCAGCATATGTTGCTCCATCTCCTAATCCCTGAATAGCAATAATGATGGCCGTGTTTGCTTTACCAGCACCAACTCCATCAGCTTGAGCCATTGTATTTTTACCACTACCTTCAAACCATCTCATTCCTGAGCTTTGGTCAGCAGTGGCTGCTATTAAGCCATGCTGACCATTATCATATACATAAAACACAATGCCGCCACCATAGCTTTCGCCAATGTAATGGCTACTGCTTCCGCCACCAGTCGAATTAATTATATAAGGACTTGCTGTGGTTCCTGATCCCGTAACAGTTACATTGGTTCCTGCTGTAACTTTGGTTTCGGAACCGTCAATAGTTGGTTTATTAGTTAAATCGTTGTAGCTACCACTTGTTGCAACATTGGCTAAAGTTGGTTTATTAGTAATTTCACTCCAATCTGGTACATATCCAATAGGTCTATATAAACCCGCATGGTTACCCCAGCTAAAAGCTGTGTTCCAGTTGGAAATATTGGTTGCAGAAATACCATTAGCCGGATGAGAAGTATTCATAGCGTCTGTAATACCATATCCAGTTAATGTGGTTGGTGTATTGATTAAGTTGATCCAGCTGCCACTGAAGGCAATGGTCGAGAAAGTAGGTTTGCCTGTTAAAGAACCCCAGGTACCATCAAAAAGAGTAGGTTTATTGGAAAGATCATTATAATTGCCACTGAACAAAGATGGTTTATTTGTTAAATCATTGTAAGACCCGGAAAATAAAGTTGGCTTGCCATAAAGATCATTATACTCTCCAGAGGTAGCTACCAAAGCTAAGATGGGAGCTCCAGTCAAGTCACTATATTTACCGCTGAAAGAATTTGTGGTTTTTCCGGCAAATAAAGCATAAGGTACCGAAAGTAATTGGGTTACTGATAGCAATTGATAATTTGTCCCTCCATTAATATCTACTTCAATTTTAAGGAAATACTTATTAGCAGACCAATCAATTGAGGGAAAATTCCCAGACAACACCGTTCCCTGACCTATTTGTACGTCAACCTGAGAATATAAATCTGTGGTTGGCTTAAAATATTCCGAATAAACAGGAAACCCATTCATATCACCTTGTAAGATTGTAATGCGCAAGTTTATCTTTTTGAGAAGTACTGGCAGTCCATATTTATCCTTAATGGTGGCTTTGAAGCTGAATGCCTGTGGTGGTGCTACCTGAGAATAGAGAACTGTAAATGAAAAAACAATGCCAATTATAAGAGTAAAAATCTTTTTCATATTCTGTTAGTTTTATTTTTTAATAATCTTTTCAACCTTGAATAATTGATCCTTGAAAGAAGGTTGAAATACCTTTAAATAATAAATCCCGGAAGGGATATCACTTACATTAACCTGTAGGACAGGTTGATAAACAGTAAGTTTGCTAAGAATTTTTACTCCTGAATTGTTGTATAATTCCAGGATGAGTCGACCTGTGTCAACCGGAGTGATTTCAATGTTAATGAAATCAGTTGCTGGTATAGGATAGACTTTAAGTGAAATCCCAGATTCCATCAACTTTTCCATCTGAATCTTATTTAAGATACTTTGGTCAATAGTGGGAATATCTGATAAACTCCCGCCAAGAATCCAATTGACAGAAACATCCGGTTTCACAGTAGATCCTCCTGAAGAGACTACCTGTTGTGCAGAACAGAAACCGCAGCAGCAAAGAAGAATTAAAAAACAATCAATTTTCTTTTTCATAGTTTTACTGAGTGTTAGAATTTCAGGAAAGAAAATATTTTGAGAAGAAGAATAGTTTTTTTGTATTGTCTGTTAAAGAGGCTTATTATAATTTAATTTCTCTAAGAAGTTGGTATTTAGTTATTTTCCCAATTTCGTGGATACTCATTTTTAACTTAATACTATTAATAACATAAGATCGAATTCCAATGATCCTATATATTTGATTTTAATTATTATGGTGATTTCTGAATTTCCCCATAACGGAATTCATATGATCCTCCGGATACTGTTGTTGCTTTCCTGAATGTCCATTCCCATGGTTGAAATTTGCATCCTTGATGACATTGTTAACACCCAGATTGATCACTGTCGCGTTTGAATTCCCGATAACCGACCAATTTTGTGTGGTGTAATCCAGGTATATAGCAGCGTCGGCAAATGTTGCTTTTGTGAAGTTATTTCCGAGAATATGCCCGTTTTTCGATATTATGTCAGGCCACATACAGATTGCATACATTCCATCGTCTCCGGCGCCAGTGAATATGTTATTACGGAATATGGCATTTTGCAGTTCAAGTATAAATATCCCTCCATTTGCTTCATTACTCATGTTTATCGTGTTATTCTCCATTGTTAAAACCATCGAGATATTGTCTTCAGGATGAAGTGCAAATTCGTGATCGTGTAACCAAATGGCTTGATCGCCTCCTGCATCATCAAATTGATTTTCTTCAATATTACATATTACAGATTTGGTCAGGGGTTCTTCTACAAAATCCGTCCAGGGATAGTTGTCTACTTCCAGACCATAATTCCCTGTAGTTATATTAAATCTGTTTCCGACAACTGAAATTGTTACATCATTAATAAAATCAGTAAAACAGACAGCATCATAGATATTTATGAAAACATTACCATTGTTCCTCGTTCCGCAAACCGCTTTCCCTTCTTTAACTCCCCCGTAAAGGATCCCATATCCAAGTGTTTCAAAACTGCTGTTTGTAACATTTAAATCAATATGTGAGCGATTCAGTGCACCTGGCAATGAATAGTCAATGACCCCATCATAATCGCATAGAATTCCTTCGTCACAGGTGTACCAATACGAGTCTGCAATATACTGTCCAATGAACTCAACATCGTTTACTGTTCCTTTTACAAATTGCTTTTTGGGTTGATACACAAAACTGTAATCCGAAAAAATCACCAGGCTTCTTAACCATTGACCAGTAAGGTTTTCGAGGGTCATCTCAGCGATGTACACATCTCCTCCAACGAATTTTATCAGATCGGGGTTTATTTTCTGATCATACTGGGAATTCAGATCAAGCCCCGGCAAAGCAGATATAATAGTTTCCCCTTTCCCGGCACCGATAAATGATCCTTTGAATTCGCGGACTTGAATAAAGCCGATATTATAATTGCCTTTTACAAGCTGGACCACTGAACCTGGTCCATTAGCTACAGCTTTATCAAATGCATCTTGAAGATTTTTAGTGTCATCACCATTACCTGGTTTGACAACAATAACCTTCCCGCTACCAATGTAACAACCTTTTAGATTATCATCTGACAATCCTGATATACCAGGGATTAACTGGTCAGATTTGGAACAGGATAAAAGCAGGCAGGTGACTGCAATCAGGGATAAAAAGCCTTTTAATGTTTTCATATTCTAATAATTAGGTTAAATAATAATAAAACAGGAATTGTTCTATTTAAAGTTCGGACGGAAAAGGAGGAAGTACATAGCAATTTTTAAAACAAAAACTTTCAATTTTCAATCTTTTATTTAGTTTTTTTTGCGGGCTTCAATTTTTTAAGCCTAGTCTTTGATCTTCTTAAAGTGCATTATCCAGACTTAATGACCAGACAGAAAAGTGAAACTATCTCCGATAATTGTGATGATCATAAGAAAACAGGTAGGGTTAAATATATGAATATTGATCCGGGCGAATGTAAGATTATATAAAGATATGTTTGCTCAAATTATTAAAATTTAGGATATTTGTTTATAGATACTCATTTAATTCAAAAGATTATTACTAGGAATATCTTACATGATTGAACAACCAAATCAGGATCAGATATTTATAAGAAAGTTAAGTGAAATAATCCTAAAGAACATAGCTGATGAAAGCTTTGGGGTGAAAGAGCTGGTATCTGTATCAGGGATGAGCAATTCAGGATTAAACCGTCGGCTGCATAAAATTATAAATAAAAATATTAACCATTTTATCCGCGAAACACGTCTCAACAAAGCTTTGGAGATGCTTCAAAATGAAGATGTATCAGCTTCAGAAGTTGCATACAAAGTAGGATTCAGCAGCCCTGCCTATTTCAATACCTGTTTCCATGAATATTATGGCTATCCGCCAGGGGATGTAAAGAGAAGGTTCAAGGAAGGAGTAGGTATAGTAAGTCCTGGAATGGATATCAAAAAGCAGGATTTTTTTGCAGAAGCTAAAGAAAAATCGCGATTGAAAAGATCACACCGGCGAACAATTAATTTTGTCTCTACCGGAATCCTGGGTATACTCATCATCGTGTACTTGGTATATTCAGCTTTTTTCAGCCATTCAAAATCCATGGAAGAAGACTCGTTGAATAACAAGGAAAAATCCATCGCTATACTTCCGTTTAAAAACCTTAGTGATAATAAGGAAAACCAGTACTTTGCCGACGGAATGATGGAAGGTATACTAAATAACCTATTCAGGATCAGGGAACTCAGGGTGATTTCAAGAACCTCTGTGGAACAATTCCGTGAAAGCACCCTGTCCTCGCCTCAGATTGGTGAAAAACTTGGAATAAACTATCTTCTGGAAGGTAGTGTGGAACGGGATACAAACGAGGTAAGAGTATTTGTCCAGTTGATTGATGCCCGAAAGGATCAGCATATCTATTCTGATGAATTTGACAGAAAATGGACCGACATTTTTACGATTCAGAGTGACATAGCGAAACAGATTGCAAATGAATTGGATGCTATCCTTTCGGATGAAGAAATCGGGCAAATTAAAAAGATGCCGACAAACAGCCCTGAAGCTTATGACTCTTATCTGAAAGCTAGGTTCTTTTTCAACAAAGCCAGCGATGTCCAAAGGGTCGATATCAGTTCTGAAGGCCTTAAAAGCAGCATTCAGTATTATGAAAAGGCAATTATGGAAGACAGTACTTTTGCCCTGGCTTACTCAGGTCTGTCCAATGCATGGTACAATCTGTGCGCATGGGGTTGGTACCAGCCATACCATGAAGGTATCGGAAAGGCCAGAGAGCTCAGTAACAAGGCTCTAGAAATCGATCCTGATTGTTCGGAGGCGCATGCTGTCAAAGGGGCATGCTATTTTTATCCTGATCGGAAGTTCAAGGATGCAGAGAAGGAACTGCTCACATCCTTGCGGCTGAATCCGAATTATGCGTATGCACACCAGTTATACGCGCAGTTGCTGATGATAACCGGACCTATTGAGAAATCCCGCGAACATATGGATCGTGTCCTTGAACTTGAACCATATTTCTGGGTTGCACATAATTTAAACTCATGGATCTATTACTTTGAAAGAAAAAACAAAGATGGCATAGAAGCATGTATTTCCGGTCGTGATCTTAATCCGTATTCGCTTGATAATGACTGGCTCTTCATAATTCATTATGCAAAACTTGGTGAAGCCGAGAAGTCAGCTAAAGAACTTAAGGACATTTTCAGCCGATATCTCAAGACAAATAAATATGACAACGAGATAACCGATGTATATAAAAGATCGGGCATTAAGGGACTATTTGAATGGCTTATAGATCTGAATATCAACAGACCTGTTGGTCTGGAAGGGATGAACGGTCATCCTTTCTACTTAGCCTGGTGGTATGCCATCCTTGGCAGGAAGGAACAATCTATTTACTGGCTGGAAAAGGTAAATAAATCTCAGTATATACCCTATCATTATTTTGATCTGATCACAACTAATCCTGATTTTGATTTCCTTCGCGATGATCCTAGATTTATTAAAATCCTTGAAGAATACGGTCTGAAGCCATATAATGGTGTAAATGCCAAATAAGCAATCGAGGTGCGATAAATCCTTGAAAGGCTAGGAACTTTTTTCAGAAAAGAAAGATGAGTTTTACAGGGTTGTAAATGAATTTCCATATTTAATCCAGAATGAAAAAAGGGATGTGACTGGTTATCTTGATGAATTTTTTAATCAGTTTGCTGGAAGTAAAGATATGTTGATTAATACTTTAATTAATAGCTGTAAACGTTTTTAATCTAAGTAATTTTAAATATTGACTTGGTTTCCCACTTCAGATTATCAACAAACTCAATTACCCATCCATCGTGCCTATTGTCTTTCTGGTAGTAGCATATGAAGATGTCGTATTCGTAACCTGGGATGAGATTGGCCATAATAATAATTCAGTGTGTTAAAGTTATGAAAGACAATAACACAAGTCAAATAAAAATCCATCTGCGTAAAAATGAACACAGATCAATGGAAAAAATTCTTTGTTTGCAAGAGCACTCTTAAAGCTATCAAGGATCTTAAGACGGGAAGAGAGTAAATAATCTATTTATAGTAAAAGAAACAGATCATTATAAGTACATGATAATATTCGCTACCCCTTCTTTTTTGATGATAAATTTCCGCCTCAACCATTTATGCAAGTGATCGACCCTGGGTTGAGCACGCCGATGCAAATCCTTACCTAGTATCTGTGCATAGGTGTGTGTCGGGATTTTGTGCAGCTATTTAACATAATATATGGGATTATTAATCTAAATAATGATAGTATGTTCTGGAGAATGTAAAGTATTCTTAGCAAAACAATATTATGAATATTATACAAAAACCCCCGGATTACTCCGGGGGTCTTGCAGCATGGCAGGGTGTTTCTGATTTCACCCAGGGTGCCGCTCTAATCTTCATGTATGGTTTATTTCAATAAAATGCTGTTTCACGTTTTAAATTATGACATAAAGTTATTATATTATTACATTTGTGTCAAGTCGTAAATGCTCATTTAATGGGAAAATATAATAGATTTAACTCCTTTACTCTAAGGAATAGTGATGAATATAAACAGGAATTTTCTGCTTATATTAAAATATATGTAATTCGTCAAAAATAAGTCGGAATTTATCAGAAGTAAGGGGAGAAATTGATTTTCCAGTTATATTATGATCTATACCATTGATTAAATGTATATTAAGAAATAATCTTTAATATGAATATAAAAACTGCGATTTTGACGAATCGTTTAATTATTAGGATTAGATTTTGGGATTTTGACACAATTCCATGCTTTTAATAATGAAACTCATTTAAAAAACATTAAAAAGCGATTTTAATAATTCCTGCCGGCTAAAATAATTTTCAAGTAAAACCCCAGGATTTCTTCAGCGGCTACTCGCTGCGGGGTTTCGTGCTTCCCCGCCCCTATCTGATAAAAGCAAACCAAATGTAAAACGTGCAAGGGACAAAAAAAAATTATTTTATTGATAGGAGTTTTCTAAATTTGATTGGCAATCTGTGTAATTATGAAACGGATATTTTATTTATTGGTTGCATCATTAATTGTATTCCCAGGGTATAGCCAAAAAGCAGAGGAATATTTTGACAAAGGAAATGCTAAATTCAACCTGCAAGACTTCATAGGAGCAATCTCTGAGTATAATAAAGCTATTGAGCTAAATCCTAAGCTTATAGGTTCTTATTTTAATAGAGGGTCAGCAAAAGACAACCTTCATGATTATATAGGAGCAATCACTGATTATAACAAGGCTATTGAGTTAAAGCCTGATTATACCGATGCTTATATTAACAGAGGGGCAGTTAAAGTCGAACTCCAAAACTTTAAGGGAGCACTGGCTGACTTTAACAGGGCTATAAAGTTAGATCCTGTGCAACCGTTGGCTTATTTTAACCGAGGCATAGTGAAAGGAAACCTTCAAAACTTTAGTGGAGCAATTGCCGATCTTGATAGGGCTATTGAGTTAAGTTCTTATTATGAAGATGCTTATATTATTAGAGGGTTAATGAAAAGCAAACTTCAAGACATCAGAGGTTCAATGGCTGATTTTGACAAGGCTATAGAGTTAAATCCGGCGAATGGTTTGGCTTATTATAATAGAGGATTGACTAAGATTAGATCAGGTCAGAAAGATAGCGGATGTTTGGATTTAAGCAAAGCAGGAGAATTAGGCTATTCTGAGGCATATGAAGCAATAAAAGTATACTGCCAATAAATATCTAATAACAACCATTATTTCAGGGTACTAGGTAGGTCAGAGTTGGATGTAAATATTTCTATTTCTTTCTCTTTTACGCAGTTTGAAGGATTCTTATACTCTTGATTTTTGAAGAGAATGGCGATCAAGAGGATTTGTTTTTGTGTTTGCAGTTTATATCATATCTGTCAAATTTCCATATGTCCATGCTTTAAAAGCAAAGAAATATCGTGCTTCATCTCGAATTTTTGGTTAAGGAGTGGTTTTGTTTTTTATAATCGGATACCCATCACTGTAATATCATCTGTCTGTACATTATCTCCCATCCATTCCTTAAGATTTTTTTCCAGAATTTCTTTTTGTTTTGACATCGGTAATCTATGTATATCCAACAACTCAACATAAAACCGATGGACAAAATACTTTCTGTCATGCTCCCCTCCAAACTGATCCTGATATCCGTCGGAAAAAAGGTATAATACATCTCCTTTTTTATAATCAAATTCCTTCATCGTAAAAGGGCCGGAATTGTCATATTCACCACAGACAGAATTACGATCTGCTCTTACTACATTAAAGTTGCCATCATGAATGTATATAAGATTACTCATCCCTCCGGTAAATTGAATTCTTTTTTGTTGAAGATCCAGCACGCACAATGCTATGTCAAAGCCATCAGCGGTGGTAATATCTTTCCTGCTTTGCTGAAGGGAATGAATAAGACTATAGCGTAATTCTGTGACAATAGCATCTGATCTTGTGATTCCCTTGATATTTACTATTTCATTTAATAATGTGACGCCCAGGAGGCTCATAAATGCTCCGGGTACTCCATGGCCGGTACAATCAGCAACAGTAATAACAATTTTATTATCCTTTTCTGTCAGCCAATAAAAATCACCACTTACTATGTCTTTTGGCTTGCTCAGGATAAAATTGTCTGGTAATAATTTATCTACGAATTCAGTAGGAGGTAAAACAGCCTTTTGTATATTGCTTGCATATCTTATACTTGAAGTTATATTGGCATTCTTTTCATCAATAATATCCTTTTGTAACTCAATTTCATTCTTCTGACTTTGAATTTCATATGTTCGTTCAACGACTTTTTCCTCGAGTATTCTTTTCTCAACAAGGAATTTATACTCACGTCTTTTTATATAAAGGAAAGTCAGCACGAAAAGAAGTAAAACTGCAACGACATAAAACCACCATTTCATCCAGATTGGCTTCTTAATAAAAATACTGATGTTAAGAGGGTTTTCTGAAACAGCACCATCTCCGCTACGGGCGTTTAAGATAAATGTATAATCCCCTTCCGTCAAATGGTTATAGGTTACACTTGTGTTTTTTATAAGATCAGACCATTGATCATAACCTGATAGTTTGTACTGGTACGTGACAAGTGCCGGGTCCCTTAAACTGATACCTAAAAAATCAATTTTTATTTTATAGTAGCCGGGAGAAAGAATTATTTTATCAGAAATATCTTTTTCTTCATCGTTAATCTTAATTGAAGTAATTCCTAAAACAGGAGGCCGTTGTTGCGGATATTCCATTGATGGATCATAAATAACCATCCCTTTATCCGATCCAAACCATATTTTCCCTTTTTGATCTTTAATTATTGCATTGGGATTAAACTGGTAACTTTCAGTTGTACCTTCAATATGCTGTATTGGTTTAATTGAAAAATCAGCTACTCTGATTTTGCTTATTCCACCTTTGTGACCAACCCAGATGTTTTTTTGATCATCACAAATAAGAGAATAGCAATAATTTGAAACAAGGCCTTCTTTTACAGTAAGATTAACAATAGAGTCGGATTGTATTTTGAAAATACCATTCCCGTTTGATCCCACCCAAATCCCGGAGTCAGCATCTTCAGTGATTGGACGCAATGTTAAATTACCGCTAAAAGAATTTATAGGTATCTTAAAGACCTTTTGGTCCTGAATGTATGCCAGTGTACTACCTGGCGTGCTTACCCAAAGTCTCCCTCTTCTATCAATGTATAAACTGTTGATAAAATTATGAGGCAAGCCGCCCTGGTTAATTGAGTATCCATTTTTTCTATTTGTATTTAAATTGATATTCCATAATCCTTTTTGTGTGCCAATCCAAACTTGTTCTCCTTTCCCTGTTATAATGGTTATAGAGTTTTCAAGTATTCCATTCTCAATAGGATACTTACGGATTTTCTCATTCCCTGTATCCATCCGGAAAACACCATTTTCTCCTGTTCCAATCCAAAGTTCTTTCCCATCGGTGGTATAAATAGATGTAACTTTATCTTTTGGTAATCCATTGCTTTTGCCGTAGAACTTAACAATTTTACCAGTCTGGTGATCTATTTTAACAAGGCCATTTTCGGTTCCTATCCACCTGTATTTCTGATCGAAGCAGAACGAAAAAATATTATTCCCATATGATGGGTTATTAAATTTATAAACGGACAAAGTTTTAGGGGTAATTAGTGTCAGCCCCAGGCCATAATTTCCACACCATATATCTCCTTCGTAGTCCTCATGAATAGATTTAACATTGTTAGTAATCAATCCATTAGCTTTATTAAAATAACTAAGCTTTGTTAACTCCCCTGCAGAGGAATAACTCAATTTTATGAGCCCGTTTCCAAAAGAACTTAACCATAAATTTGACTGGTTGTCTTCATAAATATCCTGTATGCTACTGAAGTCTGACGCTTTACCAACAGCTATTTTTGAAGCTTTAAAATTATTACCATTAGATGTGAGTTTAAATACACCATCATTTTCCGTCGCAATATAAAATCCTGACTTGTTCTTTATTTTCAGGATACCTGTTATTTTGGATTCCGGAATTTCTGAAATATGTTGAATTATTTCAATTTCTCCTGATCCCTTTAATCTGCAATGTAATAAGCCAGTATTTGTACCAACAAGTAAATCACTTTCATCAATAAATTCGAAGGATAGTATAATTGTCTGATTATAAAACAAATTATGTTTTATAACACCTGAATCTTTATTTAGTTTCAGTAAACCATCGGAATAGGTACTTACCCAGACCATGCCATCGGGGCTTTTTGCAAAATGTGTCAGCCCGCTTACATTTGATTGGGGTATATTGACTTCGTGAAACTTTTTCCCGTTAAAACAAGATAAACCGCCATTCATATGTCCAAACCACATATATTCCCCATCGTCGATGCTACAGGTTATAACATTGTCTGCCGATGAATCACTGTTTAAATAGTTTTCAAATTTAAATCCATTATATCTCGATATTCCATTCCCTGTACCAACCCACAAATAACCATGCATATCCTGAGTGATAGAATAAACATAAGACTGGGCTAGTCCATCTTCCGAATTGAAATTACGGAAATTATAATCCTGGGAAAATGCATGACAGGTAATAACAGAAAATAAAAAGAACAAAATTTCTTTCCGGTTTAAAAAAGTTATCATATGAATTTTTAAAGATAAAATCATATTAAATCCGCATTTCCTGGGGTCTAAAGAATCAAAGATACCTGAAGTACTCATTTCATTCTTATTTTTGGAGAATATACAGGTACCCCTCCTAAGGGAACAACATAAAATGGTAATGAAATCCCATATTGATTCCTGACTATTACCGCTACATTATTGTTTCTAACCTCTATGTTTTGATTCTTTATGAATTGTATCTCAATGGTCGAATTTTTTTCTTCATCCACTATTGGGAATACCTGGTTTACCCAATTATCGTCTCCCGAAACATCGCAAAAAATACCATTTTTGGAAACTGAAAATATCCTGATTGTTCCATCATTGTCCCAGTCAAAATTTGAGATCTGGATAGAAATTGTTCTGTCATCTACAAAAGGATATATCTGACATACTTGTTTTTGATCATCCGATAGCCTGAAATGATATTTATAGGTAAACCAGTTGCCCCCTTCAACAGCAACATTTTTAAACGGGCTTGTACTTAAAAAATATTTATATATATTTCCATCATCCCCTGATATCCCCTGTGCAATGATTTTAATTACACGACCCCCAAGTTTCTCGACATACTTTCCTTCGGATGGATTAAAGGGTCCAAAACTATACCACTTTTTATCGTATTTCGGATCTGCCCCGAATGATTTTGATGCCAATAAATATCCGCTCTTGAAATTTTCTGTCTTATTCAGTAATTGTGCTGTTGAATCTGACCAGCAATCTTTTCCTCCATAAATTGAAAAGTTTACAATAGTATTAAATTCTCCATTTTGTTCATCAAGATCTCCCCCCGTATCCGGGTCATAAACACGGATATATACGGGACCTGTTTGAGATGGAGGAATGATACAAAAGAATATCTGACAGAAATCATCATCCCCCCAGGATGTCAGGGCGTCTTTTCCAAAGGTTATCAGATAAGGGATGTTTTCTTCTGTTGCGGGAGCAGGTTGTGAAAAGAGACCAATGCCGGCTCTCAGAATAAATGATATAATCAACGCATATCTTTTCACCTCAATTTATTATTACTTTTTTCATTACACATATTTTACGAACCACACCCAGGCTGTCTTTTTCGGCAAGTAAGCCCAGTTTTACCATATATTTACCCTTCTCTTTAAATGTATTTCTTATAAATGGTCCCCCTGGCTTAAAGCCCTCTCCAAAGTTCCATAAGTAATCTGTTACTCTTATACCTTTAAGGTCGGAAATAACACCCTCGAAGGATATTGATTTATCAACACTGCCAACTTTGTCTGAATTAATGTAAGCCTGTTTGATATTTTCAAGTTCTGCCTTATATTCAACCTGTTTTGCTATAGTATCACCTGTGAGATCATCAATTATTGTGAGCTTAACCGGATATTTCCCGGGACCAGGAAAGCAATGTCTCACCTCTTTTCCGATTTGTATTATTCTGTCACCAAAATCCCATTGATAGATTACAGGTATTGTATCAATAATTCGTTGTTTTTCATCATAGAATGTAAAACAATAATTGTTCTCCTTTACAGTGTCACAACTCGAAAATTCTATGGGTGCTGAAATGAAACTGAAAATATCATCTGTTTTCCGCCTGTTTGTCGAAAAATAACCGTTCTCAAAGGTAGAATCAACAACAATCCCAAAATCGTCAGCTGTTGAATTAATTGCTGAATCCAGGTGAACTGGGTTTATCCATTCCCCATTTATTTCCTGAGTATAAAACAGGTCCTTCCCTCCAAAACCTTTATGCCCGTCAGATGCAAAATAGAGTCTGCCATACTTACATGCAAAAGGGAACGATTCATTTTTGGTCGTATTTATAACCGGACCCAGGTTTACAGGTCGATCCCAATCATTATTTCGTCTGTCACAATAATAAAGATCCATTCCGCCATTACCACCAGGCATGTCAGAGGAAAAATAAATTCTTTCACCGTCGGGCGTAAGAGCAGGCGTACAATAAGAATAGAGCGGGTTATTATAGGTAAAAGGCTTTATATTTGTCCATTTCCCATCTATTAATTCTGCAGAATAGATACCCAGTTTATTTGTTGTATCAGTAATGTTTCTCATCGAATTTTCAATGGAATTATTTCTGGAATAGTACATGATATTCCCATTTTCATTGAAAGTAGCCGGTCCGTCATTAAAAGCAGTTGTAATTTCCTTGGCCAGTATTTCTGGATGGGTCCATCCTGAACGGCCTTTTTTAGTCACAAAGAATATTTTGAAAAGCCTGTTTTGATTATTCTTATAACTTACCAGGGAATTGCCGCTCTGGTCGGAACAGAATACAATTCCTCCCTTATAAAATACCGGGGAAAATTCATTGTATATTCTGGAACTGAATGGCATCGGTTTTACAATATAATTATCAGACTGAGCCATCGATTCAGTCAGAAGAAACAGTGATGCACATATTATTAAACAAAAGCTTTTGCTCATAAAATTTGTCCGTCAGAACTGCCTTGGTCCTATTACCTTTCGTTCAAATTTAAATATATAGTTTAAAACGAATTCATGAGAGCCATTCATATATTTTCCAATACTGCTAAAATCATAATCATAGGAATATGCCATCCTGATTTGATAATTTAGCTGACATTGAAGCATGCCGACCAGTATATCTTTGTTCCTGTAACCAATACCCATCCAGATCCGGTCTTTTAAACTGATCTGTGCGTTATAATCAATCTGGATACCATTATTTGGATGATATTTTATTAGAATGGAAGGGAGAATTTTGACCATGGGACTTATGCCCATCTCATAACCTGTAGTAAAAAAATAATTACTCCCCGAGAAATTATTATCAATTTTGTATTTTCCTGTGCTTTGGTCCAATTCATAACTCAGGAACATTGGCATGGAAATTCCAATAAAGTACTTTTTTGTATAATAATATGCACCGAGACTAAAAGTTGGTAAAACTGCTGATGTAGGATTATTCATCAGTTGTATATCATTGGGATCGGCTGCAACCAATTCATTCCATGCAGTATTGTATATACTTACACCAAAACCTAATCCTAATGCCAATTTGCCTTCCTGTAGTTCAATCCTGTATGCATAATTCCCAAGAAAACTGGTTTCTTTAAATATACCAATACTGTTATCCTCAATGAGTAATCCTAGCCCTACTCTGTCATTAAAAACAGGCGTATGAACGGACAGAATATAGCTTTTTGGAGCATCATTAAATCCAACCCACTGATCACGATAGGACGCTGTTAAACTCAATGCATCCTGGCAACCTGCAAAAGCAGGATTTATTGCAAGGGCATTTACAACATAGTGATCCGATAACGGAAACATCTGTCCCAACATCTTCAATGGGAATAATATTGCCAATATGCTTAGAATGATCCGGTTCATTTACCTTTTAATTAATACAGATCCCTTTTTTATTTTACCGTTTTCAAATTTCAATATGTAGAAATAGGTGTCAGCAGGAAGTTCCGCACCTTTATTATTTCGACCGTCCCAATCATTTAAATAATTAACTTTTGTATATTCTTCATTGCCCCACCTGTTAATGATGATCAGATCCACATTACCGGTGAATTCACTTATCTTAAAATAATCATTTTTACCATCACCATTTGGAGTGATTACTGAGGGTACAAAAAGATCATGAACATTAATTTTAACTTCTGCTGTGTCCTCACAATTACCATTCAACACTTTCCATAAAAATTTATTTACCCCTGTTGATAATTCAGTTATCCTGGTGGTTGGAGAATGAATATCACTAATGTGACCTGAACCTGAAATTAAAGACCATTCCCCTGTTTCGGATGCAGACAATTCTGCATTCATCTGTGTTTCAAAGTTAAATTTCAGATCCTGGTCCGGCCCTGCAACCGCAATCGGAGTCTCATTAACAATTATAGACTGTGCGGCAGTATTTATACAACCATTGGCATTGGCAACAGTAAGAGTATAGAGCCCTGCCATATCTAAGGTGGCACTGTCCGATACCAATGGATTTTGCAATAATGATGTGAATTCGTCCGGCCCTGTCCAGTAATATATCGCCATACCTGCCGGACCTCCAGTCAGATTGAGGGCACTACCTGCACAGACCGGACCATTATTACTTGCTGATATTAATGGCAGAGCAGTTACTGATACAACTATGGCTAGAGATGCTGCACTCAGACATCCACTTGCATTGATTGCACGAACCGTATAAGTTCCTGATGCGGTAATATTTATACTTTGTGTAGTTTCTCCATTTGACCATAAGTAATCTGTTCCCGTACTTGAAGTTAGTGTTACAGTATCACCATCACAGAAGGTCGTTGCACTTTCAGCTGTAACAGTTGGCATTAAGGGTAAAGCATTTACTGTTATAATTGTCGCTACTGATGCTGCACTTTGACATCCGCTTGCACTAATTACCTGAACTGTATAACTACCTGCTGTGGTAATATTTATACCTTGTGTAGTTGCCCCGTTTGACCATAAGTAAACTGCTTCTGGACTTGATGTTAAAGTTGCACTACTACCATCACAAAAGGTTGTTGGTCCGCTAGCTGTAATAGTTGGAGTTACCGGTACAGTATTTACTGTTACAGGTATGGCTGCTGACAATGCGCTCTGGCATCCGCTTGCATTTGTCACCTGAACTGTATAACTACCTGATGTGGCAATGTTTATACTTGCTGTGGTTGCTCCATTTGACCATAAGTAATTTGAACCTGCACTTGAAGATAAGGTCACACTTCCACCATCACAGAAGGTTGTCGGCCCGCTGGCTGTAATAGTTGGTGTTATCGGTAAAGCATTTACTGTTACAACTGTGACGGTGGATGCTGCGCTTTGACATCCGCTTACATTCGTCACCTTAACTGTATAACTACCTGATGCAGTAATATTTATACTTGGTGTAGTTGATCCATTTGACCATAAATAACTTGATTCGGAACTAGAAGTTAAGGTCACATTACCACCGGTACAGAAGGTTGTTGGACCATCAGCTGTAATAGTTGGTGTTACCGGTAAAGCATTTACTGTAACTACAGTTGCTATTGATGCTGCACTCTGACATCCGCTTGCATTGGTTACCTGAACTTTATAACTTCCTGCCGAACTTACATTTATACTTTGTGTAGTTGCTCCATTTGACCATAAGTAACTTGTTCCTGCACTTGATGTTAAGGTTACATTACCACCGGCACAGAAGGTTGTCGGACCGCTGGCTGTAATAGTCGGTGTTGCCGGTAGAGCATTAACAGTTACTGTAACTTGTGGGTTAACAGTAGTAAACCCGTCAAAAACGGCTACATGATAAGTTGTAGTAACAGCAGGATTCGCAGTTGGGTCAGCAATAGACGATGTAAATCCAACAGGAATGGAAGTCCAGGTATAGGTATAAGAACCTGAACCCCCTGATGCTATAGCATGTAATTGCACGCTAGCACCGGAACAGATTGTTCCGGGAGTAGCCGTAGGAGTCGAATTTAATGCACCTCCGCTAATTGTTATTGTTACTGCATCCGTGTTAGAACATAATGTTGTAAGTGAAGTAGCCGTTAGTGTAAAGACTGTTGTTGCAGCCAAGTTTACAGTTGTCGGGTCTTCAATTAAAGCATTTACAAGTTGTGCAGACGGCGACCAGCTATACGTAAACGGACCTGTACCTGTTACTGTTGCATTAATTGAAGTGCTTGTTCCATTTGGAATAGTTGTATCTGTCCCGGCATTAACTACCGGTAAAGCATTTACTGTTACTACGGTCGCTGCTGAGACAACACTCTGACACCCATTTGCATTGGTTACCTGAACTGTATAATTTCCTGCTGTGATTACATTTATACTTGGCGTAGTTGCTCCATTTGACCATAAGTAAGTTGAGCTGACACTTGAAGTTAAGGTCACACTACCACCTGCACAGAATGTTGTCGGACCACTGGCTGTAATAGTTGGTGTTGCAGGTAAAGAATTTGCAGTAACTACAGTTGCTGCAGATGATGCACTCTGACATCCGCTGACATTTGTCACTTTCACTGTATAACTACCTGATGTAGTAATATTTATACTTGATGTAGATGCCCCATTGGACCATAAGTAACTTGTTCCTGCGCTTGATGTCAAGGTCACACTACCACCAGCGCAGAAGGTTGTTGGGCCGCCGGCTGTTATGGTTGGAGTTGTTGGTAAAGCATTGACATTAACTACAGTTGCTGCAGATGCTGCACTCTGACATCCACTTGTATTAGTTACTTTTACTGTATAACTACCTGATGCTGTAACATTTATACTTTGTGTAGTTGCACCATTAGACCATAGGTAACTTGTTCCTGCACTTGATGTTAAGGTTACATTGCCACCGGCACAAAAGGTTGTTGGTCCGCCAGCTGTAATAGTTGGTGTTGCCGGTAAAGTATTTACTGTTACAATGGTAGCTACTGATGCTGCACTCTGACATCCACTTGCATTTTTAACCCTTACTGAATAACTACCCGCTGTTGTAACATTTATACTTGCTGTTGTTGCCCCATTTGACCATAAGTAACTTATTCCTGCACTAGATGTTAAAGTTACACTACCACCGGCACAGAANNTGCTTCCGGACTTGAAGTTAAGGTCACACTGCCACCGGCACAGAAAGTCGTTGGACCTCCGGCTGTAATGGTTGGTGTAGCCGGTAAGGCATTTACAGTAACTATAGTTGCAGCTGATGCTGCACTCTGACATCCGCTAGCATTTGTTATTTTTACTGTATAACTATTTGATGTGGTAACATTTATACTCTGTGTTGTTGCTCCATTTGACCATAAGTAAGTTATTCCCGGACTTGAGGTCAGGTTTACACTTCCACCTGAACAGAAAGTTGTTGGACCACCAGCTGTAATATTCGGAGTTGCTATTGTACAGGTAGATTGAAAGAAAGGATATATCGGATCATTTATAATATCTGTCATATCCCCATAGGTACAATTCGAATGTGGATATCGGATTGTAATTGGAGCCGTGCAATTGAGTGCAGGGAAATGCAACTTATGATTGGTTATTCCGGTTGGAGAAATATTTCCACCAATAAATACCCTGGAAGGATTATTATTGCTTATAAAAGACCCATTATTAGGTGAAATGATTTTAGTAAAGTTACCTGTGACAACAATATAATTGTTTGTTATAATATTTGAATACTCACCCATTGTAAGATTTCCCCTTACAATAAGAATTCCATTGCCGTTTATTGTCAAATTAGTTAAAAGTCCAAGAGTCAAATCTCCGTTTATTACAAGCGTGTCATTGATTATTAAATTACTGGGAAGAATAGAAAATGAGAGAGAACCATTTAAAGTAATATAACCATTAATTGTAATATCGTATCCAAAAATATTAGTCTGGGGGGACGACCATGTCGGGCTCCAGCTTGTAGGCGTTGACCAGTAACCTGTATAATTATTCTTGCTTACATGAGATTGTGAAAATACAGACTCTATCGGGAGAAAAAATATTCCCAATAATAAAAAAATCCGATTGATCTGTACAATCATTCTGTACAATTATCTTTCCCCGATAGGTAAATGCTCTACAAGATAAGAACTTTCACGAGATCAGTACAAAGTATTTTTTGCTATATACTAACAATGAGTGAAATATTCTGAATAGTGCAAATTCTGTACAGCAAGTAAGACAATTTAATTTTTAAAAGCTAGATAAAGAAAAGCTCAAACTTTTATCTGTCAAGTTTGCAATCAGTTCTTACACTACTGGATACAGCAACAGCGAACGTCACTACATTTTCAATCACCAGTCTCACATTTTCCGGGTTCAGATCACCCCGACTATTGGAAAGAAAGGGTTAGAGAACTTTCGACCTTTTCTTTTTTCATTTTGTACCGATTAGCATTTTCTTTATTAAGATCTTAATTGGGCTGGATAAATTACTCAATATGTCATCTTGTCTTAACCCCCCAAATAGCT
>PMIJ01000032.1 GCA_003157015.1 Bacteroidales bacterium | reverse complement strand
GGGCAATATTTCTGAAAAAGTCTATATAAAGGTGGGTTTTGACACAAAAACTGCCCCCTATATCAAATAAGTATTAACAGATTTAAGATTACACGAAAAATGAAACAGATTTTATTTAATTATGATACTGAGTTTGCATCAGAATCAATGAGCGTTATTCCTTCAGGATATATAGATAAAAGCATTTGTGCATGCGGCATGACTACTGTCGCCTTGGAGAATAATAGGAACGTGGTACTTGCAGTGCCAACTATTACTCTTGCATTGAACAAAGCTGATCAATATCCGAATGAAAGAAGTAATCACTCCATATTGCCAGTTTGGGGAGATACAAGTACTTCAGAAATCCAGGATTATATTAAAAAAGCATCGATTAAAAAATTCATCTGTACTTATGACAGTCTCCCAAAGCTGGAATATCTTTTACCTGACTGTCACCTGGTAATAGATGAATCGAATATGCTTCTTCCTGTAACCAAGCAGAGACCTGCCGTAGTCGACCGGCTACTGGATATAGCCTTCCGGTATAAGGATACAGTCAGTTTTGTAAGTGCTACTCCGCTTCCGGTGGAATACCTTCCTTCATGGGTAAGTGAAATAGACCAAATAAAAATTACCTGGAACAATACTGTGAAAGCAACTCCAATAATATGCGAAAGAACGTATCCATTCAGATCCTTATGTGAAGAATTCCTCATCCCGCTTAACCGTGAAGGAACAATGACTGTTTCAGAGAAAACTTTTAGTAAGGTGATCATTTTCATGAACACTGTGAACCAGATCACGAAAGTCATCAAGGAAGCCGGACTGGGAAAAAAGGATTGCGGTATAATCTGCGGAGATAGTCTGAAGAATGATGTTAAAATTTCAGGAATAGAAAGATATAAGTCAGGTTCGTTACCAAAATACCTGTTCTTAACCTCTTCCGGATTCTGTGGTATCGATCTGGTAGATGAAGATGCAATGACCATTATTGTTAGCAATACCAGCAAGAACTGGCAGATGATTGATATGCTCACCGACCTAAAGCAGGCTGTTTCCAGGCAGAGGAACAAGAACAATCCTAACTATGGAAGTTATATTTATATCTACAATCAGTCTGTTTTCAGTGAGGATGAAGAGGAGCTTCTTCAGAGAATCGAGAATGTAAGGGAAAAGATCACTCTTAACATCCCTCATTATGATGATCTTAAAAGTATGGGGAAAGAGACTGCCTTCATGTGCGATAATGACTTTAGAGCTTATTCTCTTTTCAAAGATGGCAGGTACATTCTGAATGATGGTGCATTCAATGCTGATAAGTATTTTATCCTGCAGACGAGAAGACAATACGCGGAGGGATTTGATATAAGAGGATGTATCGGAAATGGAGAAACAATAGGTCCTGTTTCCCTTCCAAAAAGCGTCAGATACAAAGATTTGGTTGACTACTTTGAGGATAATAATGTTATGGGAGAAATTGAATGGGGACCATATTCAACCAGGCATGAATGGATCAGGCTCATTGAGGATTCGTACAGATTTTATAAGAAGGTATGGAAAGATTTCACTTATGCAAAAAGCATGGTAGACAATCATAATGACACCCATGAGCTGGTAAAAATGGAGATTAAACGTCAATTCTCAGTTGGCAGTTCATATTCCAGAAACCAGGTTAAAGAAATCCTTAAAGAGATATACTGTAGCTATAAGATTGAAAGAATTCCCAAGCATTATGATCTTAAGGATGCCTTGATCATTAAGGAGAAGAAGATTAATGGTGAACGAATGGTTGAAATACTTGGAAAGAAGAAACAATAAAATAGTATCTATTTATGTTTTTTCTGTCATCCTTTTATATGAGGATAAAAGGCTAAGTAGAAATGAGCCCAGCTTTTTTAGAATCTTATACATATATAATTATGTACATAACTATATACATACTCGTTTGAAGATGATTTATCTCTATTGACTCCGGCTTAATTTTACATCCGGGAGCTGAAAAACATCCTTTATGAATAAGCCCCAATTTTTCATAATTTTTTTTTGGGGGTAGCTTTTTTGTAATACTTATGTCTATTCGCGGAAGAGCCCATCCGTTATATTTTTGACCCCGACACCTCTCTCTGGGGAAAGCTATTTTTCTGGAATGAAAAGGGTACACGGCACACACCCTAATTTGTATTTTTATCAATACCGAAATTTTCAAAAACCATGGACCAATTATTACTAAAACTGCAGTGTAATATTCTGCAGAGTAATTAATTCAATGTTCAACTTAAACTAATGTAAAATGGTAACAATTATCGGTCTTGAAAAGAAAACAAACTTGAAGACGAAGGAGTCTTATTTAGTACTAACGGTCCAGGGATCAGCGGAAGTATTAACGTCGAAGGCAACAGGGAGAGCATATATCTCTTCACGTAGGGCATCAGTACCTTGTGCCTTAAGTGATCTCCAGGCTAAAGCTCTTATTGGTCAGACGCTTCCAGGTTCAATCGAGAAAGTAGAATGCACACCGTTCGAGGTGAAACTTCCAACTGGGAAGAAACTTAAAATAACTGAAACATACCAGTTCCAACCGGAGATGACTGAAACTGTTTTAGGTTAAATTATCAGATTTTAGAAACATGGGCTGCTAGGTATTTGTATTTACCTGGCAGCCTTTCTTATTATTAAATATTTATAATCATGACTACATATGAAATAAAAAGAGCACTGAGACAGTTCACCGGCACAGAACGCTATCATAAACACCTTTTTCCTGGTAAGTCTGGAATACTATTAACTGATGGTTGTGATTTCATAAGAACTCACTGTAATGCCCATTGGTTATTCGATTGCATACTGAGTTATAATTCTGAAAAGGTTCTTAAAAATATCAACTGGCAATGCTGGGAACTACGTCAGAGCAAAAAGGATCTTTCCTGGCTTCTAACTTGCCGGGAAGATTCTGATAAAAAGCCATTGATTACTCAGACAATTGAGTTCAGCGATTTCCCAATTGAGGGAATTAAGATCTGGCTCATTGATAAGGTTGCTTTATTGCCGTCAGAGTATTGAGACAATTGATTTTTAGAGCTAGCAATTTGAAAGTCGTAAATTCTCAATTAGTGGAACGATGAAGACACATTCCCCACGCTACTCTTTGAGTGATTTTAAAGACTTCTCCTGGTATTACGTGTAAGAACGACACTTATTATTGCCCTTGTAAGATATTGTCAGAATTGTCACGAAAATGCCCTTAAATCGGCAATTACTTTAATAGGTTTCAGTCATTGATGGAAACTTTTAGAATCACATCCATCTGAGAGTAAATTCTAGGATGGACGTTTTTCTATTCCCATACCTGAGATTGAAGATTTAACCAGGTAAAAAGGTGTTCGGTTGCTCCCTTTGCCCGTGATGAAGAGTTAATTTATCCATAGGTATCCGGGCAAACCGCAACCTCACTTGGGTATAGCGAGCCTGCGCCATCCATCATCATTCGCCAAGCGCGGAATTTACAGAATGTAAAACCTCAAAACACGGCAAGGTCAGGCTTTGTTATTGCATAAACCTTGCCTTAGTTTCTCGGTTCCTCCCGCTTGATTTGGCGGATGATGGATGGATGCTCGCAAATCAGGCTCCGCATATATCTCATGATTACTTCATGGGATTTTTTTGTATTTAAACTTATTCGCCTGGTCCGAGCGGCCGGGCTTTTTTATTTCTAATATTCACTAAATCATTTTATTATGAAAACACAACAACAG
>PMIJ01000148.1 GCA_003157015.1 Bacteroidales bacterium | reverse complement strand
ATCTTCAACAACAAGAATAGGTTTCATGAATTTATCAGTTAAAGAAGAATTTCTCTTTTGTGATTTTTTGTTTGATGCCGAATAACTTGAGGGAGCAATATAAGGTAATGAAAAAAAGAAATTGGTGCCTTCACCAACGATACTTTTAAACCATATCTTCCCACCAAGTNNCGCTATCTGATACTGAAAAAATTATTTCTTTGCCTTTCTTTTCGCATCGAAAGATAATTGTGCCCTGAGAGGTAAACTTTACGGCATTATTAATTAAGTTCGATAATACTTGTTTTAAACGAAGTGGGTCAGATTGAATTACAAGATCCACATCCAGGAGATAACTAATTAAAATATCGGTTTTTTCTCTTTTTATCAGATCAAGCGAATAAGTCTCTTTAAGTTCTTTAAATAGTTCACGTATATTGATATCCGAATATTTTATTTCCAGATCACCAGCTTCTATCTTTGACAGGTCTATAATATCGTTGATCAGCCGAAGAAGATTATAGCTACTGTTTTGAATAATTCTAATAAATTGTTGTTTATTGTCAGAATCAGACCCATTACCAAGGAGCTCACTGAACCCTACAATTGCATTCATAGGTGTTCTGATCTCATGTGACATATTTGCAAGAAAAGCAGATTTTAGCTTATCAGACTTTACCGCATTCTCCTTTTGCCTGATAAATTCTTTTTTAATGAAAAATAATAATATAATAAGCAGGGATGAATAAAGGAAAAAACTCAAATAAATATCAAGACTTCTTTTATTTGGAATAGGATATTTGAACAGATATTCAGGGGCATGAGAATCAATTATTCCCAGAACTGCAAGATTAAGGAAATAAAAAGCCAGTAAGATGGCTAAACATTTGCCTTCCCAGACCCATATAACAAGTGCTGCAAATATTAATATGAAAAAAAGAACAGGTCCGTTAGATAAAAATTTAGAATACCATGTTAAGTCAAGCATAATTAGTCCTAAACCTGACAGGATAACTTTTGGAATATAAAGGCAGTTATGAAATCTAACAAAATAGTAAAGTCCTAACATGATCAGGGAGCTACTTCCAGCAAGAATAACTGGAGCTATCTTAAGGCCCATCAATATGTGGACAATACAAAGTCCCAACAAGAAAATGGCGGCCAATATTGTGGATAATGTAACGAAATGTCTCTCAGAACTAATTTTATCAATATCACCGACAATTGTGCGGTACACAGAATTGAATTTTATCATATTCAATATATTCTGAAGATATTATTATTACTCAAAGATATTAAATATATGATGCAGCCCAAATATGAGGTAAAGTTACGACCTGCCATTACCCCATCCAGTCGAGCACTTCCAGTTGAACATCTTTGTCGACAGTTACAAACTGAACAGTTATTACATTATTGACATGTTTATAATGTTGATATATATAGTATAGTGCAACTACAATAAAGGGTCTAAATGCTTCTTATTTAGCGATTAAATACATTGTTGCGAGATTACAATAAGGATTTAGAAAGTGGATGAAACTGGCCAGAATTGGAGTTAATGGAGATTGTAATTATAAATTATGTGTCTAATATTCAGTTTAATGGCGATGCGGGGAATAGGGACCGCAAAGTTGCAATTAGTCAAGTAAAAAGAAAGGAATAAGTTTTATTCATATCTTAAAGCTTCCACAGGATTCTTGGTTGCAGCACTCCAGCTCTGCCAGCTAATTGTTAATAAAGCAATCCCAAGCGCTATAATTCCAGCCAATCCAAAGATCCACCAACTCTGTTGTGTTTTATAAACGAAACTTTGCAACCATCTATGCATTACATACCAGGCTATTGGTGTGGCAATCAAAAAAGCTACAATGACCCATTTAATAAAATCTTTATTAAGCAGAAACATGACTTCAAGAATTGTTGCTCCGTTAATTTTACGAATGCCTATATCTTTTGTACGTTTCCTGCTGGTATTATATGAAATTGCAAATAATCCGATCATCGACAGAAAAAGACTAATAAAACAGCAACTTCCAATTAATTTTACATAATTTGAATTCTCACGGTGATACCACTCAAACCTTTCCTTTACAGATTCAATATTTAGAGGATAGTCGGGAATAAGTTTTTGCCATATTCCCTTTATTGCCTGTCTTACAACCCGAAACTGACTCGGAGAAGACTTTACCAACAAATGATTTCCGGAATTATTAAATGTTATAATACAGGGGTCAATTTTGTTTTTCAAACTAAAATAATGAAAATCTTTTACAATACCAATGATAGTCAGATCATTATCTCCAGGGATCTTTTCGCCGATTAGGTTTCTCCCGGAAAATTTTTTCGCAAATGATTCATTTATTAGACAGTTATTTTTATCTGAGGCAATATTACCGGAAAAATTTCTGCCATCAATCAGTCCAATACTTAGCGTGCTGATAAAGTTTTCATCTCCTGGGAATAAAGCTGGTGTATATTGTTTCTCCGATCCGTTTTCGGTGTATTTATACAAAACCATCCAGAATTCAAGCATTGGCGATGCCGGAGTTATTGAAATCAAAGTAACTGCAGGTATTTTTTGAATTTCCTCTTTGAAAATCTTAGCCATTTCGGGGTACTGATTTGGTATTTTAATTTCAATAACTTCCTTGTCAAGACCAATATCTTTTTTTGTAATATAATGAATCTGTTTTAAAATAATAAAAGAGCAAGAAAGCAAGATAAGAGCAATAGCCAACTGTAATACATTGAACACCGGAAGATGAAATACTTTTCCCCGATTATCTGCAATCTCTTTCAAGTTTGAACCAATTGCATTATGAGTAATTCTGATATAAGAAAAAAATAACGTCAACAGCAATAGAAATACTAAAACACCCGCCATGCCTGACAGATTCTTCACCAGGAGAAAATGGCTGAAGTTAATCTCTGATCCAGTCAATTCATTAAATAACGGCATGATCCATGACATAATCTCAAGACTAATTGCAACAGAAATTATAATAACAATAAAGTTTTCAAATATAAATTCCGCAATCAACCTGAACGTTGATCCTCCGTTTATATGACGTATATTAAATTCCCGGGTTTTCTCCAGAAGCTTATTATTGATCAGTCCCAGATAGTTGAATGAAGCAACGCTGATAATCAACAGTCCAATTATAAAGGCTACCAATAAATCAGATTTATCTCTTACCGGACCTAATGGTCCATTCTGAGTTGTATCAAAATATACCTTAAAAAGACTTTCAAGGTAGTATTTTCCTGGTTCCGCGTCTCTTATGCTTGGAATCTTCTCTTTTTCCTTATCAAATATTTTTTCAAGGTCAGCCGGATCTGTATTTTGCTTTAGTAACAGATAAGCATAAGAGTCGGATTCATTTGCCAGTTTTACCATATCAAAAGCAAGCTGAGTATTGTCTTTAGGTTTTTTAAATACTCCTGTTATTACATAATCACTTTTTGTCTTCCCACTTATAAGTGTAATTACTTGTCCGACGGGCAAAGATTTTCCGAAATATTTAGTTGCCAGTTCTTCTGAAATTGCAATACCCTCTTTGGTTTCAAGTACCGAATTTGGATTATTTGTTAAAAGTCTATATGTGAAAAAATTAAAGAAATTAGCTGATGCCTCATAGACTGAGGGCTTATCATAATATGCCTGGCCATTAGCAATTATTTTCTGAACACCTATCCTGTTTATGCGGCAAAAATCTTCTACCTGTGCAAAATTCTCCTTCATGTACTCGGCACCGCCAAGTCGGCATGCAAACATCTTTGAACCCTTATTAAAAGGATCATCGCATTTAAGCACATAGATACGAGATCCGTTTTTTTGAAATTCATCAGTACTTAATTCCCGGTTTAAAAAGAGTATTATCAGATTAATACATGCTATCCCAAAAGCAAGACTTATTATGATAACAGATGTATTCAACCGGTCTCTGTAAAGGCTTCTGAAAATCTGAGTTATCTTCATTGTCTTTTTGCTCTTATTTCTAATACTATTATCAAAATTCTCTCATACCTTCCACTACCTAAAATTGCCTATGGGCTTTTCTAAATTATATATCTCCTGCTTTTCAACCACCGAACCACCTTTTAGAGAGACATTATTGCTAATATGATGCCGTAATTGTATGTGCATGATATAAAGCTATATAAATATTTCTATAATTATAAGAAGTAAATATATTTTACAGTTAATCGTAAAGTTATTTTACAATGGGGAAGATCTACTTAACGCCAGATTACGAACTAGTATTGTTGGGCCTGAAATCCAAGGTGACTGAGTTTGTTTATAAAAACCTGAATACATTAAAACATAACTTGAACCAAACAGAACTTTGAAATTTGAATTGGTCATAAATATTGAGTAATGTTGCATTTAATAATCACTTCACTTAGGATACCAATCATTAACAAATTATAAAATGTACATAACCAATATCCAACACCTCCTCGATGCTTCAGCAAAAATGCGAAAAGAGATGCCCAAAGAAGCCAGAGAACTAATAGGTTTCTTATCACTTATTATCGATACAACCACAAAAAACCTTCCGCTCACATTAACCCAAACCGATATCAGTTGCTTTGAAAAGGGTTGCTCCGGAATTATTAAGACTGCATTTAGACCTGATACTGAAGAAATACATTGGTATTGCCCTGATTGCGAAAACGAAGGTATAATAGGTGGTTGGCAGGGCACTAAGTGGGATAACAGATAAAATCATCAGGGAAGAAAAACTTATAACCTGCCAAACATTATTCACAGAACAACTCATGACAATGAACATCCCTTTAATATGCAGGATGGTCTGCATTCTTTTTTAAAAAATCCATCAAATCAAAATGTTATCGGTTTTTTGATTTTTTTGAATGTATCTATTTAAGTTTCATGGTTTTTCTAACTTTAATAACAATTGTTTCTGCTATCCTGTCATGAACTGTACGTCTATTATAATCAATAAAATATTGCAAAAATCCAAAACCAAATTCTAATGATGAAGCATAATAACCTAATGATCTTTCTATTGAATGCCAAAGAGTTAAATGCTTATGATCAGTTGAAACAATTCTAATCCTAAAAATACGTTTACCAATTGTATAACCATTTGTACAACACGTAATTATTCCAAAATATAAAACAGGAATTAATAATTTAAATATTATTTTTAAATATTCAGGTACATTTATATGCGCATTGTTATTTATACTGGGTATAGTATTAATGGTTTTGTCGGAACTAATTCCAATTTTAAGACCAAAATTGATTAATCCAAAATAATCAAGAATTGTACCAATTACATATAAGATTATAATAAGTACTAATAAATCAATTAATAAGGCAAAAAATCGACGAGTAAAACCTGCAAGTTCCAGACCTTCTAATTGATTAGAATGTATAATTTTTGAAGTATCGTAATAATGTGTAGCAAAAATATTTTTCATAAATATTCTGTTTTATTTTAGATGTACATATTTCAAGTTCAATATTAAGCATAAATCTGCTTAGATTTATCTCAGGTCTTTCTGCTTATTCGTTAACGAGTCCTGGTGTTTTAACCGAAAAGTTGTCACGGAAATGCGCAAAAATTGTGACATATTATAATCCCAACCATCCTGGTTAGGTGGTCGCAGCAATATTACCGGTCATGATCTCCAAATCTCTTATAATAATTTGTCTCGGTTTATTTAGATTTTGTATCAGGAAGTGATGCTGTTAAAATAGATTAAAATTTTAGTTTCTTTATCAGCTCTTCATAACTTTCAATTATATCATCTGCACCTGCTTTCATCAAAATATGGCTTTTAAATGAAGAAGTCAAACCATAAGTAAAGCAACCTGCTTTTTTAGCAGAAATAATTCCATTAGGAGAATCTTCAATCACAATAGTGTTCAGTGGATTAGCTGCTGTTCTTTTTAATGCTTTGAGATAAGGGTCCGGATCAGGTTTGTGTAATTCAGTGTCTGCTTCTGTTATAACAACGTCAAATAGGTCAGAGATATGATAAAGTTCATCAACCAGTCTGAGACTGTATAAGGACGTTGAACTAACCAGTGCGGAATGTATTCCTTTAGCTTTAACCCTGCCTAAAAAAGGTAAGAAGCCATTTATAAGTTTTAGTTCAGAAATTATTTCTTCAAAAATTATTCCTTTAAAATTTAATAGTAAGTCTGAAGGCCGCTTTTGAGTGTCCAGCTGGTTGGAAACATGATCGAAAAAAACTTTATCTGTTATTCCTTTGAAGTCATCAAAAATTGTCGCAGGATATGTAATACCGAATTTTTCAAGAGTTAGTTTTTTTGCTTTTGCATGCAAAGGTTCAGAATCAATAATGACACCATCAAGATCAAAAAGAATTGTTTTAACATCTATCATCATGAAAAATTTAAATCAGAGAAATATGCAGTAATATTTGTCTTATATCCGGTATCTAAGATGGGTATAATAATTTTAATTTTTCCAAAGGATTTTATCTTTTAAAAAGTCGAAGGTAAAATAGATGTTATTTGACAAATACTCAACTATTTTAATTTCGTTAAGTGGTGTTGCTATTTAATTCCCATTTACGTCAGAGAACCAGGCTTGCGATTCGATAGCCAGCTTGCTGATGATTTTCATTGATTGGTTTGCAAATTTCCAAAAAGTAAAACCGTGAATTATCATATGCAAGTGAGCGCAGGGACAAGCTGGACACGTTCTGATAAGAAAAAAATAATTCTATTAATTCTTTGTTGCTTTCAATACAATGTCATTCAATCTCATGTACTAGATAACTGGCTTTGACTGTTCCAATCAAATTGTTCAGCGATACACCATTTATAGTAATTATCATTTTAGCACTCCGTAACGGATTTATATATTTTATTTGTACCGGATTTTTGCCATCAAAACAGACCTCAGGATTCCAGTAAACTGTTGCACGGCCTCTGAGGGCAGGATCATTTTCAATCTCAGATCTGGTCGGGTTATAGAATTCAATGTTCGGCCGGAATAATTTTATCGGCACAAGCATATTGTTACTTTTATCCTGTGTTTTCCAATCTGTCCGAATATTCGCAAAGCCAGATTTATTTATATTAATAAATATTACACCTCCTGAAGCTTCTTCTCCGTAAATTATATGACCCTGAGGTCCATCAAGAATCGTGATAGAGCCTATCTGGTCAGGAGGAATAGTTCTTACCACTGCCCATCCATCTATATATAACGGCATTCCGTCAAGGACTATCATAGCCTTGACATTACCACCAAAAAAGGATCGAGATTGTACAAGGTAGATAGCAGGAGGAAGAGGAGGTTCTGTTATTATACACGTTGGAACAATGTTACGTATTGCTTGCGCCAATGTTTGGAATTCATAGATTTTTTCCCTGGGAAGGCTCTTTATATTTGCATATTTGTATAATTCTTCATATTGATTTATATATTCAATTTTCCTGTTCGTCGATACCGAGACTTCTGGTAACTCTATGGTTTTCTCGCTAAGTGAAGGCTTATTTAAAAGTGATATATTACCCATTAATCCGGTAGTTATGGTCTGTTGAGACAAGTACATGTTCTTGTTTTTCATGTATTGTTCATTATATGGTACGCTGAGCATTGCACCTGTGACCCTATCGGAGCTTTTGGGGTCAGGAATCATGGTGACTGACCTGGTTATACCGGGCAGAGAAGCCAGGGGCAATGATATTTCACCCTGTTTATTAGTTTTAAGGTGCATTATGCTCGGACCTTCGAGCGATACGAGATCAAGTTTCCTGTTGGCCAGATGTTTACCTGAAGAATAAAGGAGCTTCATTTTCAGCTGATCATAATTGACCAGTTCTTTGTTAATCGATTCAGTCAGATCAAAATTCCAGTTGAACCTGCACCAGCCGTAAGTCAGCAAGATTAGATCGAGCTGGTCATCCGGAAGGTTGTCAAGTCCTTTTTCCAGAACAGCCGAAGGAATGTTAGAGGGAAAGAAGGCATTATAGTTTAATGCGAAAGCTATTCCGGGGGTAAATATTGCGGGATCATGGCCTGATAAAGAATCGACTACAGAGGCAGAGAAGATGCCACTGGTAGGGTTTCCGTCGGCATCTGTCACGTTTACTGTGACTTCAGCCTCCTGACCTGGAGAATAATAAGGTTTATCAGTTTTTATAATAAACCTTAGGTGTTCATCTGAATTTACACATACTAATCTTTCAGCAACAGGTTTCAGGTCTTTATTGAACAGGGTCACCTCGGTTATCCCCTCTGGAAGGTCATCAGTTTTTATGACAAGACGTTGCTTCTTGTCCATGATGAGCTTTCTTTCAAATATCTGTTTCAGGTTCATTGTTCCTGAAACGATGAGAGTGTCGCCTTTATAGGAGTCAGACTGAACTTCTACGGCGAAAGACCTTTTGTCGACAGGTTTTATTGAGAGGCATTCGCCGAAGGGATCTGGAATGGGCAAAGGCCATATTTTTTGTTTACCGGGGCCATAGGTAAGTTCGAGGAACATTCCGTTTTCAGTCTTGCACGAGAATTTACCCGGTCCGAAAGGACCTGATCTGACAGTGTCAAGGACAATGCCATTAACATTTTTCAGGAGGCCTGCAACCTCAACCGGTTCCCCATTCCTGTCCACGGCATTGAACCCAATAACCTGGTCCAGGCCAGCGATGAGGTTCCCGCCTTCAGGCAGGAATCTTAGATCGAGGTACTCATCGGAGAATGGAATGCTGAAGTTTTTAACCTGAAACCTTTCCTTTTTGTTATTGTAAAGGGAAATTTGCATTCGTGTGATAAAATGGATAGAATCAGGTATAACGAACCTTATAAAAGAATCGCCATCCCTGTTGGTTTTGGACCCGTCATTGTCGATCAGATAGTTCTTATAAATGAAACTGCTTTTAAAGTATTGCTGAGAAGAAGGCTTCCCATTTGAATCTGTTATTTTCAGATCGGCTTCAAGGGTATCTCCCGGATGATAAATATCTTTATTTAACCGGACCTCAATATTCATTTTCTGGTTTTGAGGGGCATCGACTTTCAGATCGAGGTGGAAAGCATCGAGTGGCTCGAAGTTTTGCATCAGGCTGGTGAAAGCAGTGAAATGATAGATCCCGGGTTTAGCGTCAATTGGTATTGAAAGCCAGCCCGGGGAAGTGACATTAGTGATCCTGAACCTGGAACTATCCACTACCTGGTGCTGATCGTTAAAAAGGAGAGCGTACATTGCAGTACTTGAAGATTCGAAAGCTCCGGAGAAAGTATTCCTGACATATGACTGGAAATAAATTGTGTCACCGGGCCTGTACTTATTTTTGTCAGTATGGACAAACACCTGGTCCTCACAGGTAGTATTTTGCTCATGTTCCAGATAATTTTCAATCTTTGAGATATCCCTGTCTGAAACGGGCTGATTAGAAGCGTTAAAATAAGTCAGGTAATCGGAAGGAAGCATGTCTGCCACCCTTTCATTGACCATTGCGCCATACCACGTAACGGAATAAGGGTTATCATAATTACCATTTTGAAAAACTTTCAGAGTGTCTGAGAAGATCAGAGTGCTTTTGTACTCCTGCGATTGGAATCCTAAAATACCGGATGAGAGTTCAGGATGGCTATCAGTATATATTATCAGCAAGGGTGCTTTGCTAAATAAAGGCAGGTACTGACTTTTAATTGCAGGTTTTAAATTGTGAAAGTCAATCTGATTGACAGGAGAAATAATATTCTTTACGTGATCAAAATTACATTCAAAGATTTTGAAGTTATCTGAGGAGATAGAATCTGAGTATAGAGATCTCAGGAAATGCATTCTTGAGCCATAGTAAGCAATCAGCCTGTTACGGCTCCATTTTCTGAGATTTCTGGCAGAACCCTTCATGGGTTTAAAATAACAGTAGCCGGAGAATCTCAGGATACTGTCTCTGAGATTATAATTGAAATCAATGAGATCGTATGTAATTGAGTACCCCAGTGCCTTGTTTTCAATCTTAAGGGGCCTGACTGAGAATCCCCGTAAGTAATTATTATTGGGATCCCTGTAGAGATGGAGATCCTCAGGATTAAGAACCTTGCAGCTTCGGGCATTTTCATTTTCCCCTATGAACAATTTAAAGAAATCAGTATAATCTTTCAGGCTGTATTTATTTTTGGATCTCACTGTGACTTCATTCAGTAATACCGGGTTAAGAGACAACTTAATATTAATTATCTGCCTGTTGCTATTGGCATAAATAATCTTGGATTTAGTTTTGTAACCAATGAAAGAGACAGTTAATTCAAATTCACCCTGCTGAGGAATGGAAATTAAATAAGCTCCCTTTTGATCGGTAAGAGTGCCGATAGTTGTTTTGGAGATATAAACTGCAGCGTTTGGGACAGGAATATTTGCAGAATCGCTTACAACGCCCGTTATTGTTGTCTGTGCATGGAGATTGTATCCAAGCGAAACAAATAACACAATATAAATTATCCTGTTTCTCATTATCATTGATGGTTAGTTGGCAATCATGGTGTTGTAATGCGCATTACAGCTACTCGTTTATATGAGTAGCAAAATTGTCTGATATCGCCAAAACCTGTCGGATATGATTACATTTTAAACTTCTATCTGACATTTGTTTATTTTAATCTTTAAGTTTAAAAGTATTCACTTAATGCACTGCCTCGTCAGTCACAATAGAATTGTATTGACAACATACTAGAATACAAATCTATACGATTCTTTTGTCTGACTTTCAACGATCCTTCTTTATATTAAAGTTACACTTATTATTTTATTTGATCTATACAATGCTTTCATCTTCCATACAACAAAACACTAAAGTAGTACCTGAGTATCAGCCGGGATAGTCATCAATGCGATCACCTGAATGCAACTCTGTAAAACCTCCTTCAGTTATTACACCTGTATTTGAATCCCCGCAAGCGCATTGGCTTCGCCGAGCTCTCCGCCAAGTGGCGGATCGGTTCTCCGTTGCTTGCTGCGAAGAGCTTCAATTTATCCAAAGTTAAGTGCCAGTATGCTTTAGTTTTTCTCTGGCAACAGACACATCGCCACAGAGGTTAATAAAGGTAAGCCATTCATTATCACCTGGTAAATACCATCCTTTATGGCATAAATTGACATTTCTTATTTCAAACAAATTATAAGTGTTGTAATATGCTACACATCCTGATTCAAAATGCTACAATAAACATTTATTTTCAATCCAGAATGTATTGTAAATAGCTGTTTATATGATAAATATGATGTTTGGCCCAATTATTGAACTTCTATTGAAGGTTTAGCTTTGTGTAATAACTCTCTTCTAAATCCTTGAATATGAAAAAGAAAATGGATGAATCACAGTATAAAGAATTGCTAAAAGAAAGCATAACCGCTCAATGGGATAAGTTTGAATATTTCAGAAACATTTGTAGAAAGAAAAAACGAAATATTCAGGACTTAATGAAAGCCATTGATTATGAGGAATATTATCAACTACCGGCAATTGCATCGACAGCTTTTAAAAAATCAAAAGGGTTATTAAAGGAGCTGAATGATTTCTCTCAGGGTGGTAAATTCCAGGTATCAAGCAATACTTCGGGAGATCCAAGTTATATATTTACAAATAAGGCAGAGTTGGACAAAGTTGTTGATAACTACCGTTTAACCTTTGGAATTGAGGGAGCCTCAAGGGCTATTGGGTTCTCTCCCTCCATAAGGATCCTGGATGCTCTTTCTAAAAAAGCAGGATATATGGGATACCAGAGCATTGGCCGCATGAAGCTAGCTCTCGATGCCGCAAGAATACATTATAAGGACCTTATCTTTACCCTGGACATAGATTTATTCAGAACATTATTATATAAAGTTGTAAATGGGAAAGTTGTTCTGAAAAAAAAGTTTTTAGATGAAATAATTGACATTATTTCGGCTGCTGAAAGAGATCATGAAAAGATTAACCTTGGAGGTTTTGTACTTCTCCTTAATCCATATCTGGATCAGTTGAAAGAGGGACAATTTAACTTCGGAGATAATGCTTATTTTACATTTGCAGGTGGGGGATATAGCGGAGCAAAGGGATCAATAAAAGGTAAGAAAGTAAATAAGCCAGAGATGATTAAAAAAATTGCATCTGTATTCGGAATAAATAAAAAGCTGTTTTCAACAAACCTGAAAGATATATATGCATTCACAGAATGTCCTGCGACTAATGAAGGTTACTGGTGTGAGGATCTTGAAGATTATCTGTTTGAAACATGGCATGAATCAAGGGTATATATTGTTGATCCGGAAACAGAAGAACCACTCAAATCTGGTGAGGGATTATTAAAGTTCATAACCCCATATACTAATGGAAATCCTTCAGCAGCAAATGTTTCGGTTCTTCAGTTTGATAATGCAACAATACAGGGGATCAAGCCAAACTTTATTGTTTCTCATTTTAGCCATATTAAAAGGTTCCAAAATGCCAGCATTGAAGGATGTGCTTACAAAGCAGAAGAAGTTGCCAATATATAAGGTCAGTATCTATGAAAACAGAAATTGAATTTCGCGATCCATTCTTTACTTCATCACTTACCGAGGAGAAAAATGGACTGAAAATCAGCTACCCACTTGCAGATGGGAAAAATATAAAAGAAGCGGCTTGTCAGATCAGACTAAATGCAGCAAAATATTTTTCTTCACATTCAGTTGACGACATTCAAAAAGTATCGGATGAGGTCGATTCATCTTTTAGCGACCTGACCAAACAAGAAAACATTGAACTTATTGATCTTATTTATAGATCAAGCGGGTTTTCGAAATATGATATAGACCATTGGGGGCTAGGATTATTCCGATCAATTGCCAATTACGATCACGGAACCAGAGGATATTATATTAACAAAGCAATTAAAGGGAATGGAATTATTCAGACTCGCTATGGTTACCTTAAACGATTTGGTATAATAAATCCCTTTAATAAATGGAAAGAACCATCTCTTCTCAGTCATTTTATATCAGGCAATGTTGTGGGATATACAGCTATCCTGTCAAGGATTGGATTACCTGTGAAATTAAAAGGATCAGCACAAATTATGAAGTTGCCTTCAACAGCATCCTTTTTCCCAATGATTTACCTTAATAAACTTGAAACAATTGACCCGGAACTTAGAAAAACGATTGCATGTGGTTACTGGAAGGGAGGAGATGATTTAATCGAAAAGTCAATCATTGAAGAATCAGATGCCATAAATATACTGAGCTCAGATCAAGCTATTAAGGACCTGGTAGCCAGAATAGAAAAATATCACAGGGGAATTACAACATTGATGCATGGTCATAAAATAGGAATCGCATATGTTTCCAAAGAGTTTGTAACTGACTCTGACAAATTGGAACAAACCATTGATGGCCTCGTAAATGATATTTCAGCTTTTGATGGCGGTGCCTGCTACAATGTAAAAAACATTTACGTACAGGGAGATCCCCGGAAGTTTGCCGAAATGCTCCATGCAAAACTCGAACTTTTCGAAAAGAGAATTTCCCCTGTTTCTGTAAATATCAGATCGACAGGAACATCACTATATCAGATATATAGCGGGTCAAATGATGTAATTTCATCTGATGAAAAGAATGTTTTTGTCAGAGTAAAAGAGAAACCTGAGTTCTGGAAGCCTGATGAACTCTTCAGGTATGTACAGGTTATGAGAGTAACTGATGAAAAAGAGGTCTATGGATTGATCAGTAAGCATATGCACTACCTGCAGACTGCAATCATTGCGGTACCGGATAAAAAGGTAGTTCCAATCTTACTATTGTTCGGTAAAGCAGGAGTAAGCAACATTCATTACCCGGGATCTGCACCTCTGATAAATGTTTATGAAGAACCACATGACAGAGAATTCGATGTTATCAGGGTAAGATATAATTATTCAGCAAGATTTACTGCAACTAATTTTAAAAGAAACAGTGACTGGATTTCATAACCTCGTGAAAAACATATTTGTATTGCAATACTTCGGGTGCTATCTGAAATGAAATTAGTCTTGACTTTCAATAATTTAAGGCGTAAATTTGGTTAATAACCAATAGTCGCGGAAACCGTTAATGTGATTAATAATGAAAAAACAAACTGCGTCTATATTAGTTATCATGTTGCTATTTCTATTCGATAACAGAATTATTGGTAGCAGCCTTAAAGAAATAGTAATAATCAAATCGTATATTGATTTTAATAACGATTCCATTGTAGGAGAGAAACCTTATAGGATTATTAAAATCAATCCCTTCCAGGTTTTTTTCAGTGAAATTCCTGTATCCTATGAGATATTTCTGCATAAGAAACTCAGCCTGCAATTTCAATTAGGATACATATTTCCTTTAAACAAAAAATCCCATAGAGGACTGTTTGAGTCGATGGGGACAGAGGGCGAGGCCACAACTGAGGGATTCTTTTCTTACCGGAGGAGTCCATACAATAATCATGGATTATCATCCAAGATTGAAATCAGAGAGTACGGAAGACATACATACTTTGCTCAGCAATTAATGTACAAACACTGCTTTTATAAGGAATCCACCTTTACTATATCCGAGGGAGGTACCTCACGAGACCAAACCGAATCCAAATTCTCAAACATAGTTGGCTTTGGTTTAATAGTGGGAACACAATCTTACGCCGGTAATTTTGTATTTGACTGGTATGGCGGTGTCGGATTAAGGAATAGGTTCATGTCTGTGCATATATTAAAAATAGAATATACTCGTAGTACTCAATATCCAGACAAGTGGGAATATTTTAATTCAGTTTATCCATTCATTAATCTGGGACTCCGGATAGGCATCAAAATGTGAAATAATATTCTGCTAAAATTGCAAAAAAATAAGCGTACACAGCCATCTATTGCTGAATGCGCTTATTTCTTTTATGGATCAGTGAAATTATTTCTTAATAAGTTCGGGATTTCTGAGGAATCCTATAATCCAGACCATGATAAGTACCACCGTTGGCATTACAAGGCTTAAACCACCAGTCATATGAATAATAATTGCCCCTCCCATATATGAGCTAAGTAATAATGTGCCATAGATATTTGTTTTGGGAAATAAAAACAAGAGTGCAGAGCCTATTTCTCCCAGGGCAATGATAACGCGCCAGTTCGCTAAATGCATCTGTCCCATTTGTTCCGGACGTAAAAATAACTTGGCTGATGAACTAAAAAAGAACAATGCAGTTAATAAACCTGCAATAACCCATGCTATAATTTTTCTTGCTTTTGAAATTTCTGTATTCGTCATCGTAAAAAGTTAAAAGGTTAATAATTCTGAAACAATCGTTTTAATTAAGTAACGATTTTTTCTGCTTTTTGTTCAATTAAAGTTAATCTGATCCGTTTTTACATATTCTCTTTAAGAATCCATTCCCAGGCATCGCCTATTTCATGATCCTGAACAATTGCGGCATAGACGAATCCGAGTCGCTGCAAAATTTTTGTTGAAGCATTGTTTTCAGGTGCTGTTTTAGCAGTTATTATAATATCAGGAATTGTATTTCTCGCAATAGAAATCAACTGTTTACATGCAAAGGTAGCAATTCCCTGTCCCTCAAATTCTTTGAAAGTGCCATAGCCCACTTCAACCCTGTTATTAACAGGAGGCCCTATAAAGCAGCATCCTCCTACAATTTGACCGTCCCGTTCGACAAAATATCCTACCCAGGGGATACTATATCCAACCTTTGGATAATGTTCTTCCCACAATTTTAATATAAACTGACATTCTTTTGAAGAGTACATTTCTTTCGATCTGTCTTCATTTAAATTTATTTGTACAAGTTTCAAGGTCATGCAACTAACATTTAAAATTCGTTATCATCTTCCACAGTTATAACTACTTTTCCATTGTGGGTTCCTTCACTAAAAAATCTTAATGCTTTAGGAACATCCTCTATCCGGTAGGTCCCATCTATTACGGGTTTGACTTTCCCGGTTTCAAAAAGTTCGTTCATATATTCTAAATCCTTATTTGCCTTCAGAGCAACAAAACATATTTTCTTTTTACTGATCATCGAAATCCATGGCCGCAGGATTAAAGCCTGAAGAAGCCGACCCAGGGAACCCCCAACTATGACATAAATTCCATTGCGACTCAATACGCGGGTATAATCAAATATCGAACGATTTGTTTTAACATCAAGAATCAAATCGTAACTCTTACCATTTTTAGTGAAATCTTCCTGTTTATAATCAATGACATGATCAAAGCCCATTGAATGCATCATATCCAATTTCACTGAGCTGTCAACACCGGTCACTTCAACTCCATATAATCTGGCAATCTGCACAGCAAAGGTACCTACACCTCCACCCGCACCATTAATCAAAAGTTTTTGTCCTGATTGAATTTGCCCTTTATCCCGAAGACCCTGTAACGCCAGCATTGCCGCCTGAGGTATTGCTGCTGCTTCCCCGAAGCTCATAACGGCTGGCTTTAGAGCCAATGCATTTTCGCGGGCGCAAACATATTCAGCGAAGCCTCCCCATCTTCCGCTTAGATCCCCGTACACTTCATCCCCGGGCTGAAACTTCTTTACATTGTTACCAACTGCTTCAATTCGTCCTGCTATGTCGGAGCCGGGTATTTTAATCTTTGGTTTAAAAAGACCATTGAGGAGGCGATTTATGGGGTCGCCCTGGAAGAGACCCAGGTCCCAGTCATTTATTGATACCGCATAAACTTTTATCAGAACTTCATCTTTCTTTGGAACAGGTTTGTCTATCTCTTTTAATTCAAGAACATCAGGTGTTCCGTATTTTGTAAAGACAATCGCTTTCATATTATTTTTTGAATCTGTTGAATTGAATCCCCGCGAGCGCATTGGCTTCGCCAGGCTGTGAAGGGTTAGCGCACGAGGACGTTTCTTTTTTAATTATTCAGAACACGGGTCATAACCTCCTTCATTTCTTTATAGACCAGTGAAGTGTCAAATTTTGAAGCGGTTTTTAAAACATTCCTACTCATTAGTTTATGGATATCGGGATTAGCCTTCAGAAACAATATCCTGTCAGAAATCATTAAAGGATCATAATCTGTCAGAAATCCGTCATATTCATTTGTAATCAGCATACTATGAGTTTGGATCTTATTTGCTATGACCGGCTTTCCGGATGCCATGTATTCAATGACTTTCTGGGGAGGTGACATCTGATAGACCCGATTGTCTTCAAGGATACTTAAACACACATCAGACAGGGCAATAACACCGGGGATAAAATCATATTCAATTTTCCCAAGACAAACTATATTTTCCTCCATCTTCCTCTCCGTGAAGTAGTTGTAAATTTCCAGGGTTTGCTTAGCATCACTTCCTGCAGTTACAAATAAGATTTTAGGGTCTTTCAGAAGAGAAATATATAAGCTTTCAAGCATCAGATGAAGACCACGTTCTTCAGAAATCCAACCGGTATAACATACAATAAAGTACCCTTGCTCTTTTTTTCTGAGTATTCCATTATGGAGCTCTGAGAAACTTGGCCAGGCGAATTTTTTTAAATCTACACAATGAGAAGCTAAAAACAGGTTCGGACTATTATGTGCTCTCAGATATTGTATTATAGGTTCAGAAACCACGAAATTCGCTTTACTTGCCCTTATGCCCTTTATTATAATATATTCCATGATCATGTGGTAAATGTTATCGAATACTGACTTCCTTTCCAGACCAATCATTTCATGCACCTGAAAGACATACTGAAAACAGGTCTTGGTCAGCCACAATGCAATCGGGCCCGAATTATGTCCAATAAAAACTGCATCAGATTGATCGGAGTTAAGGATCTTCGCAATTTTTCTACAATAGTTCAGCATTCCGGGAATAGAGTTTTCCTTAAATTTTATGTGGTTAAGTGAAATAATCCGGACCTCGGAAAGACGGCTTTTTAAAAAATCAGCCTGGTTTGTGTAAATGCTTAAGTCAAAGTGATTTGCTATAAATGATAAGGTATGTATAATAACCGCATTACCAATTGATTCCGGCTCCTTGAAGTAGAAAAATGCAGATATTGATTTGGCTTTGTTTTTAACTTCAATCATTCTGGAAATATGAAATACTAATTTTAAATATGCATTTAAAAGAAAAACGACAACTAACTTATTTTCAACTCATTTGGTAATACCTGGATCAGACTCAAAACCAATTTTCCGCAGTAGATCTTCGAACCTTGGATCTCCGTGTAATTGCCGGAAAAGTGGATCGACCTTTAGCCAGACCATTTCCACTTCATGATCTGTATAAGCTTTTTGCAGCATCTGAAGAGCCTTGTTTTTTTCATCCATGGCAGTAAATACTGTTGCAGCAAAGTAAGAAGGGCTACCAACTGTGTGGTTCAGGCTTTTTGAAGCCAGCTCATCCAGAAATGCCATGGACTGGCTTTTCTTTCCGGTTTTATAATAGGCTATTCCCAGATAACCTAAAAAACTGTCACTTAAATCATTAATGGATTTAGTTGACAGGTTTTTTTCAAATAATTCAATTACCTTGTCATATTTTCCAAGGCTGACATAAATCCTGATGGAATTATATAATATGAAATTATCAAGCTGAAAAATATTAAGATATGAGTCGACGGTCTCCAGTGCTTTTTCCTGTTGTCCGCTAAAACAATAAGCCAGAGCCATTGAAACATATTTATGTCCGGTAATGTCATAATCATTAAAAGAAATTTTACTCATCGATAAAGCCTCCTCAAATTTTCCAATAATTAACAAATATTGTACAAATTCAAGATAAGCCTCAGAAGATGATGGATTGAGCTTATTGACGATCTGAAATTCCATTTCAACGGAATCAAAATTCCAGTTATACCATAGTCTGAGTGAAGCCAGGTAAGTATGGGCTATTACTGAATTGTTATCTAGCTGGAGAGCTTTTTTCAGCAGCGGTTCTGTCTTTTCAATTACCTGCTCGCGGCTTAATTTTCCATAAAGGTCATTCCCCTGTATTAACCAAAAAAAAGCCAGAGTTGCATAGGCATCAGCAAAACCAGGATCCAACTCAATAGCCTTTTCCAACAATTGCTGAACATATTCATGTTGTCCCATAACCTGCGTAGCCTGTAAAAACAGGAGATAGGCTTCAGTATTTTCAGTTGGCCTGGCTTTTATTCTGTTTTTAACGTCGGGATTTATAACTATATCTAAATTTTCAGCAACCTTCTGAGCCACATCACTTTGTATGTCAAGTAAATCGATTGCCGTCAGATTACGTTTGTAATCCTCTGTCCACAATAATTGTTCATTTTGCCCATTAATCAGCCTTACGATTATCCTCACATTATTGCCTGACATACTTACATTTCCTTCGAGTACATAAGAAACTCCCAGAGACCGTGCAATTTCCTTTACCGGAAGCTTTGACCCTTTGAATCTCATGCTGGAAGTCCCGGAAGGTATTTTAAGACCCCCGATCATGAAAAGATGATTCAGGATTTCCTGCATCATTCCGTCACTGAAATAATCCTGCTTCGGGTCATTGCTCATGTTTACCAGCGGCAGGACAGCAATTGATCTGTCCCTGGGTTTGGATGTGGTTTTAAAGATAGAAGGCAATAAAAAATATGAAGAAGTCAATAAAGCTAATATTATGACCGCCCATAGAGCTATTTTAACTTTGAAGTTCTTTGCCTTAACGGCTCCCGGAACACTTACAGGTATCGTTTTCTCAGAAGTTGATTCACTCCTGTCAAGCCCCGGATTTCTTAATGCTATCGTTATTTCTTTAACTGCATTTGCAAGCTTGTTGACCTGATTTCTGTATAGAGTCTTATTCAGGTTCACTTTTGGATCATCGGCTGGATTTAAAGGACGATTTACACCTGCCTCTGTATATATAAATTCTATGCTGCGCAGGAATTCTCCCAGCTCATTTTCAAGAAGTGCTTTATCCTCAGGATCAAGGTTATGAATCCTGATGGGTAATATTCTGCCGGCAACATTTCCGTTTGGAAGCCGGATATTTCTTCCGAACAGATCTTGCTTTGCCATTTTATTAAAGACAAGAAACTCTTTTTGCCAGGCAAAACAGGTGGGATCGCAATAGGTTTGTGAAATGACTGGAATGAAAATCAGACATTTAAGCTTTCCTTCAAGGCTTTCACCAACGTTATGGGTCTCGAGTAATCCGTCGTGGGGGTTTGTATCAAAGTAAACTGAGATGGGATCCTTTACAGTAGCTGCCAGCTCCTCTTTTAAAGCTGTAACAAACTCCGTTACCCAACCTGAACGGTTATCGTTGTGGCGATAGCTTATGAAAATATCGTATTCATAACCCGGTATTATGCTTGCCATAGTAAAAATTCAACTTGAATGAAAACGTTAATTATCAACATATTTTGACTGATTTTGTTCAATTGTATCAAAACATCGAAGGCTTAATGATTTAAGAAAAGAGACAATATTTAAACAAAAAACCCGGGCAGAGAGGCCCGGGTTAGTATAAACAGTTTTTGACTAATTATTTTAACTCGTGAATCTTAACATTCCTGAACCACACGGGATATCCATGATCCTGTAAACCGATGAAACCTTCCTTTGATATTCCTTCGGTAAACCCCTTGAATGTTTTGAATTTGCTGCCGGCTACCATAGCATCCCATGCAGGAGTCCATAATTCATATTCTGCAACCTTTGTTCCGTTCTGGACCTGGGTGACTTTCCCATTATTAACGGTAATCACCATAGTGTTCCATTCCCCGGCAGGGTGCACGGTTTTCGGATCTGCCGCAATCATATCATACAGCGAACCAGCAAGATGGCTTGCCTCTTTATTGTCGGTTGCATCGACGTTATCCAGGATCTGAACCTCGGGGGCGGCATAATATATAGGTTGACCCGGAACTTCTCTTACATTATAGAAGATCCCTGAGTTTGCCATTTTGCTGGCTTTCCAGTCAACGGATAACTCAAAGTTTTTAAATTTCTTGTCGCCGAATAATATATCCCCACCGGAAGGTTCACCGGGAGTCTTGCCTTTAGCCGTGAAAACCTTCATGGTTCCGTTTTCAATAACCCAGTTATCAGGCATAGCGGTTCCGTTGCACTGTCTCCAGCCCTTAAAGTCCTTGCCATTGAATAATAAAACCCATCCGTCCTTCTGTTCTTTGTCGGTCAGTTTATTTACGGCCTGACCAAAGGAAGGAGCCATGATAAGCATTGCTGCTGCACATGATAATGATAAAATAATGTTTCTTTTCATTGTACAAATTTTTAAGTAAATTTCTAATGCAATTTAATAAAATTTTCCTTAGTGAGCCTTTGAGTTATCCTTTATGACCCTTTGTGGTAAAACTTAAATCCATTAACCACAAAGAGGGACAAGCGTTAAAGGACCGACCGTTAAAAAATTAGCCCTTTGGCTAATTTTAGGGAGGGGCCTGTATGAGCGATGGCCCCGCTGGGCTATTTTAGCGCAGTAGCCAGACTGCAGGGGTGGCTTTTTCACAAAGTAACACAAAGGTTACAGTTAGCTGGGATAAGTTAAGATATAATTTCAATATAATCAGTTAATTATAATAAACGACTAAATAAATAGTCATTTTTCTTGCATAATATTTGCATGACTATAAAAATAGTCATATATTTGTTGTGAAGGATTGACAACCGGCAACCGGTAACCGGTATCGGGTATGCGGCAATAAGCTATATATATTCACACCGCAAACCGCACGCCACACACCGCATGTCGGAAGATTTACGACAAAAGTAAAAACTTTAACCAATGCAACTCACAAAAGCAGAAGAACAGGTGATGCAGATATTATGGGACATGAAAGAGGGTCTCGTAAAAGATATCCGCGACAGTTTCAGTGATCCGAAACCTGCACGTAATACCGTGTCAACAGTATTGAGAGTGCTTGAAAAAAAGGGTTATGTAGGTCATAAGGCCTATGCAAATGTTCATCTTTACCATCCGCTGGTTTCAAAAAGTGATTACTCCAGGAGCCAGTTATTCGGATTAATGGAAGGGTATTTTAATAATTCTTTTCCGGCAATGGCTTCATTTTTTGCCCGCGAAAAGGACCTTACCGTGAAAGAGCTTGATGAGCTGCTTGATGATACCAGAAAGGAATTGTCGAGAAATAAAAAAAGAAAGTAATGGAAGCATTAGCGTTATATCTGCTCAAATCTGTGATTTGGATTAGTGGCTTTGGCCTCGTATTTATTCTCTTCCTGAGAAACGAAAGATTTTTCTTCCTGAAAAGGGTATACCTGGTAGCAGGCATACTGACCTCATTATTTTTCCCGCTGATTTCTGTCCATTACACAGTTGTTCTTCCTGCGATCCGGAATTTTCAGACTGACAATGTTGTTACCGGAGCAATTCAGAATACCGTCAGCATTATCCCTGATCTTAAATTAGTTTTATTGGTATTGTACCTGTCGGGTGTACTTTTTGTGTTAACTCTTATAATAAGACAGGGAAGGTCAATTCTCAGAACCATAAAAAAATCCGAGATTATTTCTTTACATCCGGCTAAGCTTATAAAAACACCTGATTATAACTCTGCGTTTTCATTTTTCACCTATGTATTTGTCAATCCTTCAGTTACAGATATTGAAACTAAGGAGATTATGAATCACGAGCTTGTACATATCAGGCAGAAGCACTGGTTTGACCTGTTGCTTGTGGAATTGCTTTGCATGATTCAATGGTTCAATCCTCTTGTCTGGATCTATATCCGGTTCATAAGACAGAACCATGAATATCTTGCCGATGAGGTGGCGCTGCAGCGAACATCTGATCCGGCAATCTATAAGGCAGTTCTTTTAAATCAGATTGTCGGCGCTCCTGTTGTCAGTCTGGCCAATTCTTTCAATTACTCACTTAACAAAAAAAGATTTAAC
>PMIJ01000009.1 GCA_003157015.1 Bacteroidales bacterium | reverse complement strand
AAATAATACTGATTGGAGCAACATCGATGGAGAGGTAGGATCTTTTCTTCAACCCGGAGCGCTTACTGGCGATACATACTTTCGCAGAGAGGTAACCAGTGGTAATAGCACTTCGTTTTCAAATAGTGTTAAGATTACGGTGTACCAACCCCTTGTTACTCCTGTAACTGATGCGGAAAGTTTGTATTGCAAGGGTTCTAGTTTTCAGCTTAGCGTGGTTAACCCGGTTTACATCAGCTATAAATGGTACGACAACTCTCTGGTCTACCTTCAGGACGGTACTAAAATGAATGTGGCAAACTTAACTTCTGGCAAAAAGTACTACCTGAAAGCCCTTAACTCTGAGGGGTGTTTCAGTGATCCTGCCGAGATATCCCTTAATGTGGATAATGTACATGCTGGTTTCACGCATGATATTTCTACCGTTACCTTAGGTAATGCTGTTAAATTCACAAGTACAAGCATTAACGCCAGTAGCTTTGCCTGGAACTTCTTTGAAGGGGATATTATTTATGAAGAAAACCCGGTTCATTACTACAATTCTATTGATGGAACAAATTCGAAGAAGTTCGATGTTAAGCTGAATGTAATTAGTCCCGGGGGCTGCTTAGATTCACTACTACTAAGCGATGTGATTACCGTATTTAATGATATTACCGGAATTGAAACTAGTAAAAACGTAACGTTTTCTTATTACCCCAACCCGGTGAGTGAAAAGCTTTACTTAAGCAGCAGTGAAAGGATTATAACCATTAAAGTTTTCACCATAAATGGTAATCTTATAGAGTCTCTTACCTTTGGTGGAGAGAGCGTTTCTATTGATTTTAGCCAGCTTAAATCGGGAATTTATTTCTTAGAGGTTAATGGGGCGCAGGAAACAATGAAAAATATTAAAATCATTAAGCAATGAAAAAAGTAAAATTCATTACGATAATATTTGCCATGATAGTTCAGCTCTTTTTTACCTCGTGTGATAACCGGAAGGATTACTTTATTGAGATTAATAAGGCCCCTACCCTATCGCTTGTTAAGAATGGCGTGGAGCTTACAGGTAATACTCTTAATGATTCTCTTAAAATTGGTGAACCCTATTCTTTGTACTATTTCATAAGTGATGAAGAGAAAATTCCACTTCTGGCTACTGAGGATCAGGGAAAGGATTTGGTTTCTATCGGTAGTGAATTGATTACTTTTACAGGGGTTAATGAAGGGCAAAGCCGCTTTTCCCTGGTGGCGAAAGATTCTTTCGGAGCATCAGTAGAGTTTTCTATTTCTTTTACGGTATTTAGGAATATTGCCCCGATTGCTTCATTTACTGTTAAAAAAATAGGTGTTTCAAGTCCCTACGAATATGAGGTAGATGCGGCCGCCTCGTATGATAAGGATGCAAGATTTAATGGTAAAATAGTAGAGTACGAGTACACCCTTCAGAACTATACTTTTAGCTCTACGCTGAGTAAGATACGATACATATTTGGTAGTGCGGGACAGAAGTTGATAAAGGTTAGGGTTAAGGATAATAGTGGGGATTGGTCTGATATGGTCTCTCAGTACGTGGTTTTGAATTAGGTTTATTGATTTAATTCAGGTTTAGTTTAACGTAAGAAGCAGCCTTTTTGGGGCTGCTTCTATTGTCTCACTGCATTCGTCGAGCTCCCTTTTTGGCACTCTCGGGTTGCATTCCTGCAGAGCCCGTTTCCTTCCTCAAGGGGAAATCAAATTTCACTAAATTTCATGGCGTTTGCAAATTATTTATTGTATTTTTTGTTATGTTAATGTTTTAATTATTAGGACATTTCACGGGAAGAGGTGTTCTCTTTGGTCACATTGTTTATCTATTCCCGCGAGCGCTATGTTACGGGCTACGCTACGCCTGTGGAAGCCTCTTAGTCATTCTGTCCATTCGGGTTCTAAACCCTTTACATATAGCGCTAATGCTATTTTCCCTACACACACTAGGTTAACAAGTATTTTCGCAAAGTTAAACACCGGTCTGAAACGTTTACGATCCCTCAATGACCCCACGCAGGCAAAAGACTTCAACATAAAGCCGCCCAGCTATTTATTCCGTTACCTTTTGCACTCATTCAGACTTTATGGCTTAGTTCCTCTGATTAGCTGACATCTGAGCAAAACGACGGTAATCAAGCTCCCCCCTTCGTTTCATAAATTGCCAAATCCAAAGTGCATAAATAATACTACCTATTAAAAAAATAGAGAAAATTATCAGGTTATAGTAAAGCAGTACAAAACCAAAAATTACCAGGTTAACTAAAGAAAACATAACACTTAATGTAGTGCTGGTCAGAAAATTTTCAATTCTCTGATTATCACTTATTCTCTGAACAAGGTCACCTACCATCTTGGAGTCAAAGTAACCCATGGGTAATTGCATCAGTTTAATCAGAAAATCGGAAATGAGTGAAATATTGATTCTGGTTCCTAAATGGAGCAAAATCCACCCTCTAATAAAATCTACTGATACACGGCTTAGTGTAAGTACAAGCTGAGCTAACAGTACCAGGTAGATAAAACTAATATTTCGGTTACCAATCCCCTTGTCTACCATGCTTTGTGTTAGAAAGGGAAATAGCAACTGGAGCAGGCTTCCAAGAAGTAGACCTATTAAAAGCTGAAAAATCAGCTTTTTGTAAGGTCGCAGGTAGCTAAACAGGAAACGAAAACTTTTTTTGTTGGGTTTTTCGTCTTGATTAGCGTAAAAATCAGGAGTCGTTTCGAGTATAAGAGCTATCCCCCGATTCTCTCCTTCCTCGACTGTGGATGCCCAACATTGAAGAAACTCTTGTTTCGGAAACACTATCAGTCCCCCTGCGGGGTCAGAAACGTGAACAAACTCATTTCCTTTTTTCCCACTTATTTTATAAACCACTAGGAAGTGACTCTTATTCCAGTGAACAATTGCAGGTAGCGGAGCATCCTTTTGTAATTGTTCAAAACTGATCTTCACGCCTTTGGTGCGAAAACCAATGCTCTCGGCAGCATGGCTTATACCTAAAAAACTCACACCTTCGTTGGTAATATAGCAACGTTCCCTAATGGTCTGTATGTTGTAATGTTTCCCATAATACCGTGCTATAATCCTCAAACAGGTAGGCCCGCAGTCCATAGTATCCATCTGGTGGTAGTGTGGAAATTGCATAACACATTTTAAGAATGAAGTTAAAGATAAATTTCCGGATTTTCACACGAAATACTGCTCAATTATTTTCTTTTACAGAATAGCTATCTATCTGGTTGCCTATCATATAATTCAATGAAACTCCATTAATGACAATTCTCATTTTAGCGTTTCGAAGAGGGTTTATGTACTTTATTTTCACTGGATTCTGGCCGTTAAAATATATCTCAGGGTTCCAGTAAACAGTTGCACGACCATTGAGGGCAGGATCATTTTCAATCTCAGATCTGGTCGGATTATAGAATTCAATGTTCGGCCGGAATAATTTTAATGGCACAAGCATATTGTTACTTTTATCCTGTGTTTTCCAATCTGTACGGATATTCGTAAAACCAGATTTATTTGTATTAATAAGTATCACACCTCCTGAAGCTTCTTCCCCATAAATTGTATGACCCTGAGTTCCATCAAGGATAGAGATAGAGGATATCTGGTAAGGAGGAATATCATGTACTATTCGCCAACCAGAGTTGAATAAAGGCATCCCGTCAAGAACGAAAATTGCCGCGACTGGAGGTCCAAAAAAGGAGTGAGATGGACGAAGATAGATATTCCCTTCCGGGTGATATATATCAATCTTGTCAACTCTATATGGATTAACAAGTGAGCGTATTGTGTTTTCCAATGTTTTGAATTCTTTGATTTTTTCCCTGGACAGGCTCTTCACATTTGCGTATTTGTACAATTCTTCATATTGATTAATATATTCAATTTTCCTTGTCGCCGTTATTGAGACTTCTGGTATTTCGATTGTTTTCTCACTAAGTGAAAGCTTATTTATATGTGATATATTACCTATTAATCCTGTAGTTATGGTCTGTTGAGACAAGTACGTGTTCTTGTTTTTCATGTATTGTTCATTATACGGTACGCTGAGCATTGCACCTGCTACCCTGTCGGAGCTTTTGGTGTCGGGTATCATCGTGACTGACCTGGTTATAACGGGCAGTGAAGTCAGGGGCAATGATATTTCACCAAGTTTATCAGTTTTAAGGTGCATTATACTTGGACCTTCAAGCGATACGAGGTCCAGTTTCCTGTTGGCCATATGTTTTCCTGAAGAATAGAGGAGCTTCATTTTCAGCTGATCATAATTGACTAATTCTTTGTTATTTGGTGCAGTCAGATCAAAATTCCAGTTGAACCTGCACCAGCCATAAGTTAGCAAGATCAGATCGAACTGGTCATCCGGAAGGTTTTCAAGGCCTTTTTCAAGAACAGCCGAAGGAATGTTAGATGGAAAGAAGGGATTATAGTTTAGAGCGAAAGCTATTCCGGGGGTAAATATTGAGGGATCATGGCCTGATAAAGAGTCAACTACTGAGACAGAGAAGATGCCACTGGCAGGGTTACCATCGGCATCTGTCACGTTCACTGTGACTTCAGCCTCCTGGCCTGGAGAATAATATGGTCTATCTGTTTTTACAGTAAACCGGAGGTGTTCATCTGAATTTACAGAGACTAATCTTTCAGCAACAGGTTTCAGGTCATTTTTGAATAGTGTCACCTCAGCGATCCCCTCCGGGAGGTCATCCGTTTTTATGACAAGACGTTGCTTCTTGTCCATGATAAGCTTTCTTTCAAATATCTGTTTCAGGTTCATTGTCCCTGAAATGATGAGAGTGTCGCCTTTATAGGAGTCGGACTGAACTTCTATGGCAAAAGATCTTTTGTCGACAGGTTTTATTGAGAGGCATTCTCCGGAGGTATCAGGAACTGGCAACGGCCATATTTTGTTTTTATCGGGGACATTGTTCAGTTCGAGGAACATTCCTTTTTCAGCCTTGCATGAGAATTTGCCCGGGCCGAAAGGACCCGATCTGACTGTGTCGAGGACAATGCCATTGGCATTTTTCAGCAGGCCCTCAACCTTAACCGGTTCACCATACCTGTCTACGGCGTTGAACCCAATAATCTGCTCCAGTCCGGCGACAAGGTTCCCACCTTCAGGGAGGAATCTTAAATCGAGGTACTCATCGGAGAATGGAATGCTGAAGTTTTTAACCTGGAACCTTTCCTTTTTGTTATTGTAAAGGGAAATTTGCATTCTTGTGATAAAGTGGATAGAATCAGGGATAATGAACCTTATAAAAGAATTGCCATCCCTGTTGGTCCTGGACTCTTCATTATCGATCAGATAGTTTTTGTAAATGAAAGTGCTTTTAAAGTTTTGCTGGGAGGAAGGTTTCCCATTTGAATCTGTTATTTTCAGATCGGCTTCAAGGGTATCTCCCGGATGATAAATATCTTTATTTAACCGGACCTCAATATTCATTTTCTGGGTTTGAGGGGCATCGACTTTCAGGTCGAGGTGGAAAGCATCAAGAGGGTCGAAGTTTTGCATCTGACTGGTGAAAGCTGTAAGATGATAGATCCCGGGTTTAGCGTCAATTGGAATTGAAAGCCAGCCAGGGGAAGTGGCATTAGTGATCCTGAACCTGGAACTATCCACTACCTGNNCGGGCCTGTACTTATTTTTGTCAGTATGGACAAACACCTGGTCTTCACTGGTAGTATTTTGCTCATGCTCCAGATATTTTTCAATCATTGAGACAGACCTTTCTGATACTGGCTCCGAAGTGCTGGAATAAGGCAGGAAGTCGGACGGAAGCATGTCTGCCACCCTGTCATTGACCATTGCGCCATACCATGTAACGGAATTAGGGTTATCATAATTACCATTTTGAAAAACTTTCAGAGTGTCTGAGAAGATCAGAGTGCTTTTGGACTCCTGTGATTGAAATCCTAAAATACCGGATGAAAGTTCAGGATGGTTATCAGTATATGTTATCAGCAAGGGTGTTTTGCTATATAATGCCAGGTACTGACTTTTAATTGCAGGTTTTAAATTGTGAAAGTCAATCTGATTGGTTGGAGAAATAATATTTTTTACGTGATCGAAATTGCATTCAAAGACTTTGAAATTATCCGAGGAGACAGAATCCGAGTAGAGAGATCTGAGAAAATTCATTCTTGAACCATAATAAGCAATCAGCCTGTTACGGCTCCATTTTTTAATAATTCTTGCAGAGCCCTTCATGGGTTTAAAATAGCAGTAGCCGGAGAATTTCAGGATACTGTCCCTGAGATTATAATTGAAATCGATGAGATCGTAGGTTATTGAATATCCCAATGCCTTGTTTTCAATATTAAGAGGCCTGACTGAGAATCCCCTTAAGTAATTGTTCTCTGAATCTTTGTAGAGACGGAGATCTTCAGGATTAACAACTTTACAGCTTCGGGCATTTTCTTTTTCACCGATGAACAATCTAAAGAAATCAGAATAATCATTCAGGCTTAATTTATTTTTGGATCTCACTGTGACTTCATTCAGTAAGACCGGGTTAAGAGATAGCTTAATATTAATTATCTGCCTGTTGCCATTAGCAAAAATAATCATGGATTTAGTTTTGTAACCGATGAAAGAAGCAGTCAATTCAAATTCACCCTGCTGGGGAATAGAAATTGAATAAGATCCCTTTTGATCCGTAATAGTGCCGATAGTTGTTTTGGAGATATAAACTGCAGCGTTTGGGATAGGAATATTTGCAGAATCGGATACAATTCCAGTTATTAGGGTCTGAGCTGACAAATTATATCCAACCAGAACAAATAATACAATAAAAACTATCCTGTTTCTCATTATCAAAATATTTTAGTAATAAAATTATGACCAAATTTATATTCAAATAAGAATTTGCAAATAGATTAATCTTTCATTTCAACATTAAGTTAGGATATAATTAAATCAATTTTCTAATACATGTTCAAAGATCCAATCCATTTTTAACCATACAAAGATTGGATTTCCCAATTGCATATTCATATCCTGAGGGAGACGGACAAAGCCATTGATAAACACAACTCTTACAAGGTTTTTGATTTCGTACCCTTAACCATGATCTTGGTTCACACATTTCAACATTTAGCATATCAACTAAAGGTGTTCCAACGTCACCTAAAGGAGACATGTTTAAATCTGAATAGACTCTGCCATCAGTCATTATTCTTATCCTCCCAAAATGGAATATATTCATTGTTTGTTTTAAATAAATTTCTTGTTGGGTGGCTTTTATAGTAAGGACATCTTCTTTAGATAGAAATACATACTTTCTAAAAAATTTAATATTTGCCCCTGTGAAGACTGGTTTAATTTCAAATTGTTCTAAGTTGTATTTATTAACAATAAATGCAGCTTTTCTGTATTCGATAATTGAGGTAACAGCGAAAATAAGCTCGAACTTGCAATTATTATCGGATAGAAAATGAAAGATCTCGTCTAATCTTCCATAAAATATAGGAGCGTCGATGAGTATTTTTAAAATAAACCGATTGGCTTTTAAAAAGGTTAAACAATGTTTATTTTTAGGAATATCTTTATAATGTGAATAAACACGTATAGTGAACTGTAGTTTAGCTAATTCATTAATGAGAATCTCTAAATCTGGATAAGTAAAAATATTCCCTCCAAGAATATTAAGATTTTGAATATCCCAGCTTCGAAGTGAATTTAATATAACAGTTAATTTTTCATAAGGCAAATGCTGACCTTCTGTCTTTTTGCAAAAATCGAATTGCTTATATACCTCTATATCAGCTAATGATGATGAAGGGTTGTCACCACCGATATAAATGAAAACCTCATTTAATGAAAAATCTATTCCCTTGCTATCATATTGATAACCAGTTGTTTTAAAATCATATTTTCTTCCGTAAATTTTTAATGCGGGAGAAAAAATAGCAGGCTTTTTAATTTTATCTGATCTAATTAGATCACCAGAAAATGAAGAAATAATATAATTAATAAACGCCTCAACTTCTTTTTCACTAATCTCATCTTCATTTAGTTCCAGACAATACATGTTTTCTAGCAAAACCAACTGAGAAATTATATTTCCTAAGTTGCTACTTCTTTGAAATAATTTAGACTCGTAGTTTATACAATTATATACCAGAAATTCCCTTTTTTGAAGAAAGATAAGTATATAAGGCTCAAGATAAAGCCAATATTTTTTCATTTTTTTAAAATATTAAGTTATAACCATATCTATTGATTTTTTATATGCAGCAGGATTCGCTTCAAAAAAGGAGATGATTGAGGAGATATATCTATTTAGTTGTTTAGAATTTGTTCTATGATTACAAACAGGTTTTCCTTGAAGATCATTTATATGAAATATGCAATAGGAGCAAAGTGAATAGCTATAACAATGAGTACATTCTTTCTTAAGTTTACTAAAGTACTCATTATATTTTATGGCTATGTTCTGTAAATTCAGTTCGACCTTATTTTTGATTATTTTCCCCAAATAATATTGAAAACCTATTCGTTCACATGGCAAGATATTACCGGAAGCAGTGACAAACATTTTTTTTGCAAAAGGTAAACAAGTCCCTGTTGGGATAATTTCGTGTTTTACTGAAGTGGGGAACATGTCTACATATGATCGAAAATTATTCCCAATGTTTTGATTTACATACATAGATGCCTCATGAAAACTAGGACTTGAAAGTTCATTTTTAGAGTCTAATTCATCACATTCCTCAAAATAACAAATACCTTCTTTAACATTCCCAAATATGTAATTAAATTCCATACGTTTGTAACGTTTAATTCCTGATTCGCTTAGAGGAGTAAATTGAGGATCTTTACCAAATTCTTTACTAAAAAAAGTCAATATTTCATCTAATGAATTTCTATTGTGTAAAACTGCATTAAAATTAACATTTGAATTAAAGAAGTCTGGATATTTTTTCTTCAATAATTTTACATTTTTATAAACTTGACTAAATGAATTGTCTCCAAAATTTGTTATACGATAACTATTATTTGCGTAATTTCCATCCAAACTAATTAAAAGTTTAAATTTCTTAAAAACCAAATAACCCATATATTTATGTAATAGCATTGCATTTGTAGTCATATTAAATGCATAGTCAATGGATTTTGGAGAAACATGCTCTATGTATTCAATAATTTTTTTAATTAATTTTATTTTCAATAATGGTTCTCCACCATAAAAGGAAAACGTAAAATTCCTTTTAGCTGAATGATTTAATGTAGATTTCCATAAAATTATCAAATAATCTATTATTGTTTTGGCTGTTTCAAAAGCCATAGAGCGATTACATCTAGCATCATTATTATCATAAAATTCACCATAAGTGCAATATCTACACTTTAAGTTGCAAGCTTCTGTAATTTCAAAAGATAGATTTGTCAGATTAGCTAATTGTAATTTAATATCATCTTCATTAATCAATCCTATTTTTAAGCTCGGTAAGTGACTTATATCTAATAGTCCATTCCGTTTTAGGAACAGGTATTTGTTATAATTATGTATAATTTCTTCCTCCCCATATTTATAGTCTTCAATAATAAGTTCTTTAGGTAGAGAGTCTAGCTTAAAATCCGCCCGCCCTTCAAGTTTTATAAAGAAAATGACAAGGGGATTTAAATATATATGATATGATCCTAATGCACTGACAAGATAATTGTTATTATATTCTGTCTTATAAATAGAAATGTTTTTCATAAGAGCTAAATTTTTAAACTACATGTTTTTGTTGATTATCTTTAATATTAGTGAGGGATAAGTTATCCCTCACTGTTTCTTGAAGACTAACCATAAATTGTCACATAAACTGCTGATTCGCCACTGACACTACCAAAAGTACCAGCCTCTGTCCCAATACATGGACACGTGCATGGACATTTTGGCCTCGGAATACCTCCTTTGATCAAATTTAGTTCTCTATTTTTTAGTTCGTCCTTACTAAGATTATCCAACTTTAATTTTTTAATTGTTTTCATAGTTCTCTTTATTTTATTATCTACTGCAATTATTCACCATATCTATCATTTCAATGGGAGGAATTACATTCCTCAATTGTGCATTCTACTATATTTGTTAATTTACCTCCTTTCTTGTTTAAGAAAGCTCCGAGCAGATAGTAATTTGGATAAATTAGTATAATTAGAAAGCTGCCTTTTACTTTCAATTAAAAACGTTTTTAATCAACGACTGTATTTAATATTTTTATCAAAGGAATATTAAAATGCATGATAATTATTTTGAACTCTTTTGCGGCTCCACCACTGTCAGTCACAATCAGAACCTTTATGATTGCGATTACAAAAACTTATTATCCAAATAATTCATCTGGATAGAGTACCTTTACACCACTAAATTTATATAAAGTGATAATTAAAATCTAAGATTAATCTAGGATCGTTGTAAACGTCACAATTATCAAAATGATCGGTAAGAAATCCTAAACAAACGGAGAGGAAATTTTTTATATAAATGTGAAATTTGAATTAAGTATTTCAAGTACTCTTTTCTTTCTTCTTTTGGAGACTCTCAATTTTGTATTGGTACCTAATATGAGAAAACCATTAATACTGTTATTATAATCAGTAATGTAATTCAAATTTATGATATATGATTTATGAATTCTTAAAAAAAGATCACAAGGTAATCTATTCTCAAAACTCTTTAAAAGGCTTGCCGTCAAAATAGATTTCCCATTTTTTAAAACAACTTGGGTGTATCGTCCATCTGCTTTACAGTAAAGGATATCATTATAGGAAATGAATTTAATTTTGGAACCATTCCGTAGGGCTAATGTATTGACCATATACTTATTTTGAAATAATTACCAAAAAAGGAGTATTTCAAAAAAAATTATAGTTCACTGACAAAATATTTGTTTAATAAGAATTGTTAGCAATTTGTTACCTGGGTTTAACATAATTTTCAATTAATAAACCAATTTGCATTAACTTTCCTAAAAATGGGAGGACCTCAGTAGTGATGGGAATGTAGTTATAGGTGGAAGTGATGATGGGAATATTTATTGTTTTAAAGAATAATGTTAATTAAGGATAAATAGAATCAAATTTAGCCTACAGCTGTTATCATTAAATAATATATGAAGATCCAGACTATTCAGTAGTCAGCAGTACAACCCGTACAAGTGCCACAAAATTTAGATCGCTGATTGGTTCATCTGAATCTTGAAGTAGTCAGATACTACTGAAATTCAACAATGCTAGTCCTCCATCAAATCCTGCTATATAACTTTGGTGAGTTGATTTTAATATATCACAAGGAATCTTCTAACTCGCTATAATATATTTCTAGGGTAACAAGTGAGGAGGTATTCCTATTAAATATATAATTGATTCTTCTTTTTTAGCTAACAAGAGAATTAAAGCTATTTCTTATCCACTATTTCAATAACATGTTTGTTTTAGATTACTAAAATGACAGAAATTTCAAAAAGGGAGACTGAGATACTTAGGCTAATGTCTTTAGGATATTCAACAAAAGAGATTGCTAATCAATTACATGTGTCAAACGAGACTGTAAAATCCCATAGAAAAAATCTCTTCAAGAAACTTTCAGCCAAGAATTCAGCAAATCTTATTAGAAATGCAATTTATAATGAGATAATTGGATTAGCATAAAAATATAGGTATTGTAATAATCCCCCATTTGGGGGATAGATTTGTATCAAATACATTCATAATTTGCAGGAATCTATTCAATTCTGAAAATTATGTCAATATTCTTTTCATTCCAGAAAGAGAGATCTAAAGATAGAAGAATTACTCAGAGATTACTTCC
>PMIJ01000039.1 GCA_003157015.1 Bacteroidales bacterium | reverse complement strand
GACGCGAACGGCAGTTTAGTTTATAATTCATCTGTTATTGATCTGAGTGGGGTACTTGGATCATTACCGATACCAGGTATTGCGAATGCCATAAAGCCTCTCCCGCATGAACAGTACAAAATCACCCTTGATATTAACCAGGTTATTTACGATGGCGGAGCAATAAAAGGAGCAAGAGAACTTGAAAATGCTGACCTGAGTGTAAGTCAGAAGCAGACTGAGACAGATTTGTACAAACTACGTGCGGAGATCAACAATTATTATTTCAACCTTTTGCTTCTTGCAAAACAGAAAGAACTTTTAGATACTTATCTTGAAATAATTGAAAAGCAAATCTCTTCCATGCAATCAGGAATAAACAATGGTGTTATATTAAAATCTGATATTGATATATTGACATCGGAAAAGATAAATATTCAGCAGGAACTTGCTGAAAATGAGATCAGAAAAACCTCATTTATTAAGGTATTATCGAACCTTACAGGTCTTGAAATTGACACAACAACAATATTCATTGTGCCTGTGCCTAAAGATGAATTATCTAATGAATTACTGCGTCCCGAGTTACAGCTGCTCGATCTGAGAAAGGAACAGCTAGGAGCCGGGTTGAAAGTTATTGAAAGTAGCAGAATGCCAAAAGCTTTCGGATTTGCCACTTTCGGATACGGTAATCCTCCGGGAAGCAATTTTTTTAAAAATGAATTTGCTCCGTATTATGTTGTAGGAGCCACCGTCAAATGGAACATTTTCGACTGGAACAGATCGAAAAATGAGAAACAAGTAATTTCATTTCAACAGAGTATAATTGAAAACAGGAAAAAAGACCTGACTGATAATCTTAATCGGCTCCTGGTTTCCAAAAATGCTGAAATAATAAGCATTAAAGACTTGATTGACAGGGATAATGAATTGATAGCTCTCAGGAAAAAGATTACCGCTTCATCAAAATCGCAATATCAAAACGGAACTGTAACGGCAACAGAATACCTTAACCAGCTTAATTCTGAACGCCAGGCTCTGATAAATAATGAGATCCATAAAATTAATCTTTCAATGGCAAGGATTGAATATCTGAATATAAGCGGGAAGGAAATAGAATAATCATCCCGTCATATTCTACCCCCTATTCCCCCCAAATGGGGGGTTTAGAAATAAAAGGGATAAAAAGCCCCCCAAGTTGGGGTTGGGGGGTATGAAAGAGAGGATTGAGTGATAAAAACAAGGTAGATCGAACAACATATTAATAAAATATTTTCATATTCAAACATAATAACAACATGAAAACCAAATCATTAGTAATAATTGCAATAATACTTCTGGTCGGCTGTAAAAACAAAACCAACAAAGCTGATGCATTCGGGAATTTTGAAGCAACGGAAGTGATTATCTCGGCCGAAACTAACGGACGTATCCTACAGTTTGATCCTGTCGAAGGTTCCCATCTTGAAAAAAATGGGATAATTGCCCTTGTTGATACAACAATGCTCAATCTCCAGTCAGATAAGATAGACGCCGGGATGAGGAGTGTCAAAACTACCTTAAGTTCGATAAATGCGCAGAATGATATCCTTAAGCAACAGATAGAAAACATAAATGTTAATATCTCAAGATTTGGGAAAATGCTTAAAGATGATGCTACCACCCAAAAACAGTATGACGATCTCACCGGACAGGTCGCTGTTTTACAAAAACAAATCACAGCAAACAATACTCAAAAAACATCAGTGGCAGCAGAACTTTCGGTATATGAATCGAAAAGAGCGACGCTTAATGACCAGATAAAAAGGTGCTATGTAAAAAGCCCTCTGAAAGGGACAATCATCGAAAAATATGCGGAAGCCGGAGAGATAACTGCAGCCGGTAAGCCTCTTGTTAAAATAGCAGATCTTTCTATTATTAAACTCAAAGTTTTTGTAAGTGGCTCAGAACTGGAAAAAGTAAAAATCGGTCATTCCTGCACGGTAAGAATTGATAAAGGAGAGAAGGGATTCATAACCTTCCCGGGAACTATCAGTTACATCTCGGATAAAGCTGAGTTCACACCAAAAATCATTCAGACAAAGGAGGATCGGGTCATTATGGTTTATGCCGTCAAAATCGACCTGATTAATGATGGCACTCTAAAATCGGGTATGCCCGGCGAGGCACTTTTTACAGAGGGGAATAAAGACAAATGATAAAAGCAATTGAATCATCGGGCGTTACTAAATCGTTTGGGGCTACTCTCGCCCTCGATGACATAACCTTTTCCGTTAATGAATCTGAAATATTTGGATTTATTGGTCCCGACGGAGCGGGAAAAACTACTCTTTTCAGGATCATTACCACATTGCTAGTGCCCGATAAAGGGAACATGAAAGTACTTGGGATGGATAGTATCACTGATTATAAAGAGCTCAGGAAAAACATAGGTTACATGCCCGGAAGATTCAGCCTGTACCAGGATCTGTCAGTTGAAGAAAATCTGAATTTCTATGCTACTGTATTCGGAACTACCGTCGAAGAAAACTATGAACTTATTTCCGATATATATTCTCACATAGAACCATTTAAGAAGCGACTTGCAGGCAAGCTTTCAGGGGGAATGAAACAAAAACTTGCTCTGTCGTGTGCTCTGATTCATAAACCCAGGCTTCTTATCCTTGATGAACCTACGACAGGCGTTGATGCTGTCTCCAGATCTGAATTCTGGGACATGCTCGGCAAATTGCGTAAGTATAATATAACAATCATTGTTTCAACACCATATATGGATGAAGCCATCAGATGTAACAGGGTGGCGCTGATCCAGGATGGGAAATTACTTTCTGTTGATACACCCCAAAATATCAAGGCGGGTTTCAGCAGAAAGCTTTTTACTGTAAAATCAACAGAAAAATATAAGCTTTTAAAAACACTCAGAAAAAATCAGGAGGTACTGACTGCATATCCGTTTGGCGACTCAATGCATGTGACATTAAAGAATGATTCATCAGAAAAATCGGTTCTTGATTACCTGATGAGAGAAGGTATTACTGATGCTGTCATCCGCGAAGCCGATGCGGGAATTGAAGACAGGTTTCTTGAACTGATGGAAAATGGGTTTAAGGCGTAATGGCCTAATGGCACAGGGCAATTTTTAGAAATAAAACAGAACAACATAAGGATAAAACAGATGAGCGAGAAGGTAATATACGTTAAGAATCTGGTAAAAAAATTTGGAAGTTTCGTTGCCAATGATAATCTCAGTTTTGAAGTATATTCAGGAGAAATTTTCGGGTTTCTGGGAGCAAATGGTGCAGGAAAGACGACCGCGATCCGTATTCTCTCGGGTCTCTCAAAACCCACATCAGGGGAGGTCAGCATTGCAGGATTTGACGCTTACAGACAGACAGAACAGATTAAAAAAAATATCGGATACATGTGTCAGAAATTCTCACTCTATGAAGATCTCACGGTAAAAGAGAATATTATTCTATACGGTGGAATTTATGGGATGAGCAAACTTCTGATAAAAGAAAGGATGGCCGGTCTGCTGGCAAAACTTCACTTTCAGAAAGACGAAAACAGGATGATATCTGATCTTCCTCTCGGACTAAGACAAAAACTGGCTTTTTCTGTAGCCTTACTGCATGAACCAAAAATTGTATTTCTTGATGAACCTACGGGAGGTGTTGATCCAATTACCAGGCGACAATTCTGGGAGACAATATATGAAACATCTTCAAGAGGAATAACTGTTTTCGTTACAACACATTATATGGATGAAGCAGAATACTGCGACAGGATATCAATAATGAGCGAAGGGAAAATTGTAGCTCTGGATACGCCTGAAAATTTAAAAAAGCAATATAATGCTGCTTCCGTTGAGGATGTATTTATTAAAATAGCGAGACCATGAAACGATTCCTGGGTTTTGTAAAAAAAGAATTCCTGCATATTTTCAGGGATTACCGCACACTCTTTATCCTTTTCGGAATACCGGCTGCCCAGATTCTAATCTTTGGTTATGCAGTAAGTACTGATATTAAAAATGCGGGTGTAGCTGTATTGGATGTATCACATGATGAAATAACCCAGAAACTGACTGACAAAATTTTCTCCTCGGGTTTCTTTAAAAGAACAGAGACCCTTTTGAATTATAATGATATCGACAAAGCCTTTAAAAAAGGTAAAACCAAAGCTGTAATAGTATATGAAGACGATTTTGGTAAAAAGCTGATCAGTGAAGGCAAAGCATCGCTTAGCATCATTTCTGATGGGTCAGAACCCAACACTGCCACTCTTATTACAAATTATACGACATCTATAGTGAATGACTTTTCTATGGAGATATCGGGACCTGGAGTCAAGAACCTTGTAAAAATCAGCCCCGAGGTAAAAATGCTTTATAATCCTGCTTTGAAAAGCCATTTTATGTTTGTTCCGGGCGTTATAACTTTAATTCTAATACTGATATGTGCGCTGATGACATCCGTTACAATCACAAGAGAAAAAGAGTTTGGAACGATGGAGGTTTTGCTGGTCTCACCTCTTCGTCCCATACAGATAATCCTTGGAAAGGTGATGCCTTATTTCTTCCTTTCATTTGTAAATGTTCTAATGATTCTCATGCTGTCATGGTTGGTTTTCGGACTTCCAGTGAAAGGAAGCATTGTACTTCTGCTTGCTGAATGCATGCTCTACATTCTGATGAGTTTAACTCTTGGAATCCTCATTTCAACAGTATCCAAGACGATGCAGCAGGCTATTTTCATTTCGCTGATAGGATTGATGCTGCCAACAGTTTTGCTTTCCGGTTTTATTTACCCGATAGAGAACATGCCAAAAATTTATGACTATGTAAGTTCAGTTCTGCCCCCGAGATATTTTATTGTAATTATTAAAAACATAATGATAAAGGGAACAGGTTTCATGTATATCTGGAAAGAGACACTTATTCTGACAGTAATGACACTGGTTTTTATAGGCCTTAGTGTCAGAAACTTTAAGATAAGACTCGAATAAATTGAAGAGGAGAAGGGGAGATGGGGTGAATAGGTGAAAAATCGCATACCTCACGCCGTACGCCTCAAACCCTAAATAAAAGATAAAAGACAAAATAAAATAATGAGGACAATATTATACCTGATACGAAAAGAATTTCTCCAGATTTTAAGGAATAAATTTATTTCAAAAGCAATTTTTGCCGTTCCGATTGTACAGATGCTGATACTTGTTCCTGCTGTAACATTCGAATTAAAGAATGTAAAGCTCGCTGTTATTGATAAAGACATGACTCCTGAATCGAGAGGTCTGATAACCAAGCTTAGTGGTTCCACCTTTTTCAAGGTCTCTTTTTTGACATTTTCAGATAAAGAGGCATATGACCTTCTTTATCGTAATAAATGCTGTGTTATATTTCAGATACCATCAGGCTTCGGAAAAGATATTGTAAATGGGAAGAATGGGA
>PMIJ01000129.1 GCA_003157015.1 Bacteroidales bacterium | reverse complement strand
ACATCTTCAAGAACGCTCATCATAGTAGGCCTGTCAATATTTTTCAGTTCCTTGAATTCCGAAAAAGTGTCGATTAAATTAACATTTTCCATCTGGTGTAAACCTCTTATTATTATTTAATTGTCAAAATAACTCTCGTTGATTTTATTTGTTCAAAATTGAACGATATATCCTTCAGTTCTATTGTCTTTCCTTTGGTTTTTAATTCAGTTTCAAGCTCAAATCCGCCGTTTGTCACATACTTAATTCTCCCGGTATATTTTGATCCGTCATTGTCAACAACCTCAACTTTTCTGTTTTCATTCTTATAATACTGTTCAATAACTATAAACGGGGCATCCAGACCGGGCGAAGAAACCTGCAATTCAAAATCCTCTTTATCATGGTCAAGCCCATTTTCAACATGCCTGTGAATCGCTGCGCATTCATCAATAGTTATTCCATCATTTTTGTCGGCCAGTATAATAATTCTGTTCGAGTTGCTAACTTTTACAGAAACAAGAAATAAACCAGAGCCTTTTGCGTGCTCTTCAAATAATTCCTCTATTTTCTGTTTTTCTATCATATTCTAAAAACCGGGAACAAAATAGGGGACTCTGGTCCCCTAGCTCAAATTCTCCTCAATTCGATGGCAAAGGTACATATTTATATTAAAACTCCAAAATAATCGAAATTAATCTTGAAGTATTATGCTTGTGGCTCAAAGATGTAGCTTGAAAAATTGGTAAACATTCCGATCTTTACAGGCAAGTTAAAAGAAACCCGCTGCGGATTAATATATTTAAATGAACGCTGTGAAACAGACAGATATATTTGAAAGAAATGACAGGTTGATTCTTGAGAACTGCACTTTATGCCCCAGGGAATGCCGGGTAAACAGATTTGAAGGTGAATTAGGATATTGTGGAACCGATTCAGGCTTTAACATAGCTACAGTATGTGTTCACAAAGGAGAGGAGCCGGTAATAGGTGGGAAAAATGGCATATGCAATATCTTTTTTACCGGATGCAATCTGAGTTGCCTTTACTGCCAGAATCATGAAATAAGCCGTTGTAAATCAAAGCCGGGAAATGATGGAATAAATCTGGAAGTAATTCTTGACAGGATAATGAAAATACTTTCGGAAGGAGTTCAGGCAGTTGGATTTGTATCTCCATCTCATGTCGTACCTGTGATAAAGGCAATAATTAAAGGATTGAATTCGCGGGGATGCAAGCCAGTCACTGTGTATAATACGAATGGCTACGATAAACCTGAAACAATACGCTCTCTTGCCGGAATGATTGATGTGTATCTGCCTGATTATAAATATGTCACAAATCAAATTGCTTTGGAGTATTCTGATGCCGGTGATTACCCGGAAACTGCATTAAAAGCAATTAAGGAAATGTATTATCAGAAAGGTTCAACCCTTATTACAGATGAAAATGAAAACGCTGTAAACGGGTTGCTAATCAGGCACCTTGTATTGCCTGGCCACGCAGAAGAAAGCAAAAATGTTCTTGTTTCAATAGCTGAAGAGTTGTCCCCGGGCGTGCATCTTTCACTTATGTCTCAGTACCATCCGACAGAACATGTCAGACATCATGGAGTGCTAAACCGGAGACTCTACAAAAAGGAGTATGATTCTGTTATTGAAAAAATGGAAGCTCTTGGTTTCAGAAACGGATGGGTTCAGGATATAGGTAGCAATCTGAACTATATGCCTGATTTCAGTAAGAAGAATCCTTTTGAATAACCCCCCAACCTGAAACAACCTTACTTCCACAGTCATTGCTATCGTAGCGCAGCAATCTTAAATCCCATCATGAATTTTACTGATAGGATTCATCCCCCATTTGGGGAGAAATGGGGTTACATGAACTTCTCCCTCTTTTGAAGGTTGTAAAGAGCAATAAGTAAAAAAAGTATTGAACCCGTGATAAGTATTACACGGCTTTTAAAAGTTATCATTGCCCATGTGGTCTCATTTACATCACGTGGCATGTTGAAAGGATTAAGGAACACATTCCACTGGCTTTTACTCAGCGGATCACTAAGCACAAGGAATATCAACCCGAATACAATCATAACAACTGCCGTACCATTTCCGTTTCTGATGACCGTGGAAAGCATGAATGCCATAACACCTAAAAAAATAACAGGAAGCATTACCTGTGAAGTCATGGCGGCAATGCGGAATTTGACAATAAAATAAGAAGAAAGCAGCGTAAATCCAAGCATTATAAGGAAAGCTATTATGAATATCAGAAGAATTCTTACAAGCCAGACCTTGTACCTGTAGTTAGGGATCCCGAATAATATTTCTATTGTCCGTGCATCCTGATCATTCTGAACTCCGAATACAGAGGGATAGAAAACCAGAAGGATTCCCGAGAAAAGGAAGATCCCGTAAAGGTCTTCCATTTTTGAGACATCATTTGAAAAAACATAAATTATTGAAAGACCGATGTAAAACAGGATTGATCCGCCAGCAAACCAGATAAACTTATTAGCGAATATGATCCTTAAATTATATATTATCATTTTATAAATAAGGACCCAGTTGTTATAGATGTTCTTGCTTCTCATTTTATTGATATTTACCTGTTTATTTTAAGAAGTTGTCTGGCCTTTCTTTCTGAGAAGCCACAGATATGCATCTTCAAGATTTGGTGTCACTTTAACTGCGTCATTATGGGGTTTATCTTCTGATACGCATCTTACTCTTACCATCTCTCCTTCAGACATGTGATGGACAACCAGATGGCTATTAATGAAATTTTCAAAATTATGTTCAGGCAGATTAAATTGCCATATATGTCCTTCTGCTTCTTTTGTCATATCAATGGGTTTCCCAAGGTACATCAATTGCCCCCTGTTAAGAACTGCAACTTTGTTGCAGGAACTAGAGACATCCTCAATTATATGGGTTGAGAAGATGACCACTCTGTCGCGGCTGAGCTCTACGAGCAGATTTCTGAACCTGATCCTTTCTCTTGGATCAAGTCCTGCTGTTGGTTCATCCACAACAAGGATTCTGGGCAGGTGAAGTAGTATCTGTGCTATTCCCATTCTCTGTTTCATTCCACCTGAATAGGAGCTTATTTTTTCATTTCGCCGATCTTCCAGGTGGACCGCTTTAAGTACATAAGTCACTCTTTCATCCCTTGTCTGTACATCTGTGATATTCTTTAACATAGCCTGGTATTGAAGATATTCATCCGCTGTCATATTTTCATAACTTCCAAACTCCTGGGGAAGGTATCCGATAAGTCCCTGAAGCTCTTCTCTCTTCTTCTGAGTGTCCATCCCATTGATCCAAACTTTACCATAACTCTGTTCAAGTATACCGCAAATTATGCGCATAAGAGTTGTTTTGCCTGCTCCATTCGGACCAAGAAGCCCAAACATTCCGTTGCCAATATTCAGTGAAATGCAGTTTAAAGCCTTGAATGGTTTTTTCTTTTTACCTATAAGTGGAATTAAGGCAACAATTTTGTAGAAGTTCTTACGGATATTTTTAAATCTGCCTTCAAGGCGGTATATATCTATGTTTTCCCGGCTCATTTTTATTCCTGCCTTATAAATTATAAGGCCTGAAAACCAAATGATCCCCAGGATAAGTACAATTACTATGTTTTGCCATTTTATCTGGAAAAGATAAATATTAGCAAGTGGTATGATCCAGTATATTATAGTATCAAGGGTTTTTATAATCGCTGAATAGGTTTTCTTCCTGCCTGTCAACATAAAACTGGTCAGCAGTTTATTGAACGGGATCCAAATGCCAAGAAGAGAAAACCAGACGCAAATACTGAAGATAAAAATCCAGAAATCGCTTTTGAGATAGAAGTATGTAAAGTAGATAAAAAACCCAATAAGTGGAATCTGCCAGCTCAGGTGGTTCATATCATTCCAGGAAGTAAATTCTTTAATAAGACCCATTCTTTTCCTGATCTTTGCGCCACTTTTCCATTCTCTCTGAAAGCGGTTTTCCCTGTCATATATTTTGACCAGGCTCTGAATATATATATTAACAGGTTCATCCGGGGAGATAACGGTCTCTCTTGCCTTTCTGAGAGTATTAATAAAAAACCATGTACCTGCAGGCACAATTATTAATGCAAGAATAGTTGTTATCAACTTCCAGAGGAATTGATCAATAAAGCTATATATCAGTAGTATAAGCAGGGCAAATATTGTTAATTGAATAATTTTTGTTTTCCAGTTTTGCGAATAGATCCAGTGCAGGGAATTCTCGAGGCCGGAATAAAACGTTGGAATAAATATGAGTGTAAGCATTGTGCTCAGAGTCAGCCCGCCGATTACTGTAATAGCGAATGCAGCGCCAATGGATGCAACGAATTCTGACTTTCCCATAGCCAGGGGGAAGAGGGCAATAACTGTTGCAGATGCGGTGATCAGGATTGGCCTTACCCTTGCAATGCCTGCGGTCATCAATGCACGGGAGCGACGATACCCCCTTTTCCTCAGAATATTTGTATAATCAATAAGGAGAATTCCATTGTTTACTACTACACCGAGAAGAATGAGAAATCCGATCAGGGTATTGGCATTAAGGAGAGAATTGTTCGTAAGTATAAGAGCAATAAGAGATCCCAGAGCGGCAAGAGGAATGCTGAACATCAGAACCACAGGTGTTGAAAGTGATTCAAAAACCGATGCAAGGATCATATAAATAAGGATGAAAGCCATTCCGATGAGCCAGTAAAAATCTTTCAGTGGATCCTCTTCATGAACCACTTCGACAGCTATGCCCGATGGTATATTGATGCCCGAAACTATTGATTCAATTTCGGCTCTTGCCCCTTCCAGCAGATCTTTTGAGCCGGTTATATCTGAATTGAAACTGTATGTAACCGTTATCTTTTTCTCACGGTTCTCCCTGTGAATGTTGCCCAATCCGGAAGAAAACACAATATTCGACAACTCCTGCATCTCCATCAAATTGGAATTAGTGCCTGTAATCTCGAGATTTTTAAGATCATCAATTGTCTTGTCAGTGTTTATCTTTACCTGGCCCGATTCATCGGCATATTTAAGCGTAATATCGTATGTTTCGGTCCCTTGTAAGAAAGATGCACCTGAGGAATATTCTTTGCCAAAAGTTGAAAGTGCCGAGGAAACATTATCCAGTGTGAAATTATTGCGTCCGATATAATCCATATCAAACTTTAAATGCACCTCGGGAGTGTTGTCCTGAACATTAACATTAACACTGCTGATTGTCGACAAATTCTGTATTGCAGCTTTGATGTCATCAGAAATGTTTTTCATCTGGCTGAAATTCTGCCCCTTGATTAGTACGCTTTCGGTTGTCGTCCCGATACCAAGAAGGTTCATGAAGTTTGCACCAGGATTTACCGCACCTGCTCCTCCGGCAGCACCTGTATAACCACCGCCTGAAGAGATTTCATTCATTGTGATTTCTCCTGTCTTCAGGTTTCTTACTTTTTCAAGTATATCATTCTTAATTTCCGGAAGAGATCTTTTGCTTGTTTTGTCCCAATTTTCAGAAAGGTTAATTGTCATAGTGGCATCGGTTTCCTCCACCCTGCTTATTATATCCCCTTTTTCAGGTATTCCGCTCAGAGCATGTTCGATTTCAGCAACAAATGCGTCAGTCTTGTCAAGTGTAGAACCGGAAGGCATGGTAACAGAGAGTCTGAAACTTGAAGTTTCGACATCTTTCGTAGAAGTAACACTCAGGCTAAGACTAATGAGAAGTGCGGCAAAGAATACAACAAGTGTCCCGATTATTGTTCCTGCCGGATTCCTCATACTTGCTTTCAGGGTGAGATAATAGCCCTGAATAAGCCTGTTGTGAATTGAGAGCTTTTTAAAGATTCCCATGTCGGAAGTTTTCGACAACTTAAGTATAAAGTGTGCTGCCATCGGGATTAGAAGCAGTGCAACAGATAATGAAATGAGCAGGGTTGAGACAATTGAAACACCTATATTCTTGCCTATAATTTTAATCATAAAATTATCGGAAAACAGGAATGGAAGGAATACGGTTATTGTCGTAAGGGTTGCCGCAACTATCGAGCGCCAAACCTCAGTAGTTCCCTGTCTTACAGCTTTATCAATATCAACTCCCTGGCTTACAAGCCGGTAAATATTCTCAAGGACAACAACCGAATTATCCACTAGCATGCCTATGGCAAGAGCCATGCCGACAAGTGTCAGACTGTTTATTGTGATATTATATGCATAAAAAAAGTTAAAAGCTGCATAAACGGAGATGGGTATTGAAAGTGCAATTATGAAAACCAGCCGGATATTGCGTAAAAAGAACCATAATATCAGTACCGCAAGCAATCCTCCGATGACTGCCAGATGAATTATCTGGTTTAAGTTGTTCTCCATAATTTCAGCATTATTGTTCTGAACAACTATTTCAACTCCCTCGGATTTCAGATTATCATTCAATGTCTTAACCACATCAAGAGTCTTGTGTGAAAGATCGATAAGGTTAACCTGGTTATCGTTTACAAGTGTAATTGTAACTGCATCGAGCCCGTTGACCCTGCTATAAGAAGTCTGTTCCTTTACACCAAAAATAATATAGGCAATATCTTTCAGGGTAACAGAACCGTTCGGTTTTACTATGATATTCCCAATGTCTTTAACATCGGTGTATTCGGAAGTCACATTTACAAAAAACTTGTCAGTTCCTTCTTTTACCGATCCAACAAAAGTCTTATCCTTTCCATTGTTATTCAGAAGGTTTGTGACCTGTGACATTGTAATACCGTAAGCTCTGCATGCTTTTTCATTCAGTCTGACTTCAATTGATTTTTGCTGACCTCCGTAAATCTGAACTCCGGCTATCCCGGTAATATTCTGAAGTTCAGGCGATATTTCCTTATCTGTTATATTACGGACCCTGTCTATTCCTCCTTCGCCTCTGACCTGTAATTCCATGAACTGGCTGGTTATCTGCGTGAGATCAATTTTTACCACAGTAATTTTGAATTCGGCAGGAAGGGTTGTTTTAACTGAATTAATCTTTTCCTCGAGCTTCAGGTTGGCATATTTCATGTTTGCACTCTGATTGTAATAAAGGATTATCGTCCCGGAGCGCGATGTAATATTTGATTCAATCTTTTCTATGCCTTCAAGAGTGCCAATAGCTCCTTCAAGCGGAATTATGGCTTTGCTTTCAATATAGTTTGGATCCAGTTCAAGAGTTGTTGTCACCTGAACGATGAGTGTCGGAAGCTGTGAATTTGGAAAAAGTTCTACAGGGAGTCTTTTGTAAGAAACATAACCAAGCATTGTAAGCCCGATAAAGAGCATACAAATCAGAACCTTCCTCTTTATGATGAAATTCATATTATCTGCTCGTCTTAGTCATCATGAATAAATTATTCATTCACCGGTTTTTTTCTTGTGATCAGATCGCTCAAAGAATCAAAAACCCAATATACACATGGTATCACTATCAGGGTGAGGATAGTTGATGTCACCAGTCCTCCAATAACTGCAAGCGCCATAGGAGATCTGAGCGATGCACTTTCTCCGATGCCGATTGTCAGCGGCAGAAGAGCAAAGATCGTTGTAAGGCTGGTCATTAAAATCGGTCTTATTCTCTGCGATCCTGCCGTTATTATGGAGTCTTTTTTATTTAATCCGGTCCTGCGAAGCTGATTTATACGATCAATAAGAATAATGGCATTGCTTACTGCAATACCTCCAAGCATTATGATGCCTATATATGCCATCATATTGAGGCTTTTTCCAAGTATAAAGAATGTCAGGATAGTACCGACTGCTGCAAGAGGTATAGTCAATAAAATAACAAAAGGCTGAATTATTGATTCAAATTCGGCTGCCAGCACCATAAAAACGAGAATAATTGACAGGATCAAAGCAAAAGTGAGATTAGACATCGATTCTTTTCTCATCAGTTCTTCACCTGTTATCTGGATCCTGTAGTTCGCCGGCAGCGGTACGGATTTAAGCAATTGGTTTGCGTCCCTAACGACTTTATCAAAGGGCTTCGATTTATTTACCATGGCATAGACATAGCTTGTTCTGCTCTGATCCTGCCGGGTAATTTCCCTGGGAGATATCACTTTTTTGACTGTAGCCAAAGAACTCAAAGGTACCTTCACTGTGCCCGCAGTAATCAACAGATCTTCAAGCTGATGCAATGAAATGTCTCCCAGCTTAATGACAATATCTTTCTCTTCACCTTCCTTCTCCATTGTACCCGCTGAAGCTCCGGAGAGATAACTTTGTATCTGGCTGATAACGCTTGTTACAGAGACGTTATAATAACTTGTCTTAAACCTGTCAACCGCAACTTCTATTTCCGGAGTACCCTCATCAAGTGAAGTTGTAATATTATATAATCCGCTATTACTCTGAAGAACCCTTTTTGATTCATTGATTATCTTTTCGATTTCGGTATAATCCTGCCCCTTTACTTCAACAACAAATGGTGCTTCGTTGGTTCCAAGAGTAGTCTGTAATTCAGATTCTTCCTGTGAAAAGCTTACCTCCAGATCAGGAATGGTCTTGAGGTATTTTTCAACTGTTCTTATAATATCTTCCGATGAAGAGGCATATTCATTTTTCAGGAATATTTTAATATTTGCAACATTCTCATTTGTTGAAGTTGCCGATTGCGCCGTTGTTGTATTTATATCACCCCCGGCCTGGCTGTAAATCATACTTATTTTGTTACCAAGAAGCTCATTGACAGTTCCTTCTATTTCTGCAATGGTACTTTGGGTACGGGCAAGATTTGTCCCTTCAGGAAGCTTTAATCCGACAGTGAACTCAGATGAAGCGGATTTCGGCATGTACTCACTTCCAAGTTTTGGAATTAAAAGCACTGTTAATCCCATAAACAGGAAGGAAATAATAATTACTATCAATCTCTTGTCGATGACTTTTGAGAGAAACTTCGGATACCATCTGAATTGCATTGGACTGCTGAGCTCTATGTTCCGGTCCTTCTTTTCATGGAAAAGAGTACTTACCAGCATCGGGATGACAAGCATTGCAACAAATAGTGATGATATCAGGGCAAAAGCCACCGTCCAGGCCTGGTCCTTGAACATTTCACCCGACGCTCCTCTCAGATAAACAATCGGCAGGAAGACAACTATTGTAGTTATCGTGGAAGCAGTGATAGCTCCTCCGACCTGTCCGGTACCTACAATTGCCGCCTCCCGAAGAGACATCCCCTCATCTCTGTTCCTGGTAATATTTTCAAGTACCACAATTGCATCATCTACCAGCCTGCCTGCTCCGAGCGCAAGTCCTCCCAGAGTCATAATATTTAATGTGAGGTGATTGAAATACATCAGGTTAAATGTTGCTATTATTGAGATAGGAATAGCTACGCTTACAATCATCGTGGTACCGATTCTGCGCAGGAAAACATACAAAACTATCATTGCCAGAAAAATTCCGATCAGACCTGAATTTTTTACCTCTTTTATCGCATTGTCGATATATTTTCCCTGATCTTTTACAACTACGAATTCATATCCGGGAAGAGCTTTTGCCAGAGTGCCCAAAGCAGTGTTAAGGTTCCTGACGGCTTCAACTGTGTTATATTTGGGCTCTTTATAAATTGACAAACCAATACAGCGTTCGCCGTTAAGCATAATTATATTCTGCGGATCTTTGTTTTCATATTTTATTGTTGCAACATCCCTCAGATAAACAGGAACTTTGTCAGTTGAAGGATTGGTGGTAGTAGTTCCCGTTGTTGTTACTGTCTGTGATGTTGCCTGCTTGAATCCAACAACTATATTCTCCAGGTCGGTTAAATTGCTCATAACACTGACCCCTTTAACAACATATTTTAATCCAAGGTCAACAATCGAACCTCCAGACACATTCTTGTTATAGTTTGCTATCTGTGCAGCTATAACATCTGAAGTCAATCCAAAGGATTCGAGAATATATTTGTTGGTTTCAATTACAACCTGGCTCTCTTCCTGTCCCGTAAGTTTCACATCGGCAATGCCTTCGATTCTGATAAGTTCGTTCCTGATATAGTTTTCTGCGACTTTTCTCAGTTCATCCATATTTGTTATTGCCTTATTCTTCAATCCCACAATCATTACGGGTGAAGCGTTCGGATCATATTGGGAAATATCAAATTCTGTGAGATCAGAATTCTGACTGAAGGAGTTTAGCGCTTTCTGTAAATCAAGAAAGGCTTCATCCATATCTTTGTTCCAGCTATATTCAACAGTTATTTCTGCTGTGCCGACCTGGGAAACAGATGAAACCTTTATAACATCACTCTGTCTCATGCAGAGAGATTCTATCTGTTCAACATAAGTCTTTTCGATCTCTTCCGGCGGTTTTTCCCCGGCCGTAAGCTGAATATAAATCTTGGGATTGTTCAGGTTCGGAAAGAGATCGGTTCCCAGTTTTCCCAGAGATATTACCCCGAGAAGAACTATGCCGAGTACAAGCATTAAAACTGTAACCGGGTATTTTACAGCAAATTGGGCAATCCTGTTCATGATTTTTATTTAACTATTTTAACCTTCGACCGGGTGCTCAGTGTTTCAAAACCAACAGTTACAAAGCGCTCATTTTTTGACAAACCCCCGGTTACTTCAACGTCAGTAAGGTTTTCAATCCCGGTCTTAATTATCCGTTCAGAAGCCAATCCGCTCCGATCTATTACGAAGATTGTTTTTCCTCTCTGACGTGACAGTATTATGCTTTTGGATATTACAATAACCGAGTCTTTATGTGTTACTACTATATCCGCCTTGACAAACATCCCTGGCAATATCAGATATTTGGGATTATGTATCAATATTGTGCCTGGGAAAGTTCTTGTATCTGCATTAATTGCGGGAGAAAGCTGGGATATATTTCCGATTAACGTATCCTTTGGAATAGTATAATTTGTCAGTTTTACTGCTTCATCCGGTTTTATCACAGAGACATATTTCTCAGGCAGTTGTACGTTCATGTACATCTCCTGGAAATTCATTATTTCTACAATATCTGAACCTGTATTAACCCTTGTTCCCCGGGTATAATACGGCAACTCAACTATAACTCCGTCTATCGGTGCAGTGATTTTAGTCTTGGACATCGAAAGATTTGCGCTTACAAGGGCCGATTTGGCATTTGCCCTATTGATTTCAGCTGTTTTAAGATCAAACTGAGTGACTCCTCCTTTTTCAAATAATGATTCCTGTTTTTTAAGCTCACTCTCTGTGAGCTCGAGATTAAGCTGCGTGGTTTCAAGTTTTATATCATTGATATATTGCTGATCTTCCAGCCTGGCTATCAGATCTCCTGTTTTGACCTTATCGTTTAGCTGCCATGGCTTTCCGGTGCGGGGATTCTTTTCAAGAAAATAATTGGCTGTTATTTCTGATTTTATCAGAATCTCACCTATCGGGAAAGCTGTTCCGGATGTACTTACATATTCTTCAATTGACCTGAGAGTGGCATCCTGTACGGAAACCGGAATTTCCACATCTGCATTCAGATTCTGGTTATTGTTCTTACAGCCAGCTGCCATAAAAGCAACTGCAGATATAATGAATAAACATTTTTTCATAGGTGATATGTTTTAATATTTTAATGTCTTTACAGGTATAACCGCTTGTTTCTTTTCAAAGTCGTAAAGTGTCAGAATTTTTAAATTCAGTAGTTCGAGCTTATAAGAAATTAATGAATTTGTATAATTAAGCTTGTTTTGGGAGAGCTGGTTCTCATAAATACTCAGATCCATGCCAGTCAGATCTCCGTTTTTATACTTTTCAAGGTTAAGGTCGTAAGTCAGTTGTGCATTGTTTACCGATTGACGGGCTATTTCTATCTGATTTATAAGATTCTTGAGATTTCTGTAACTCTGCCTTATGGCTAAGATGATGCTGTTCTGTTCTACCCCGAGATCAATTTTATTTGATGCAATAGTTGCCTCACTTGCTTTTATTCTTGCTTTTTCTTCTCCCCAGTCCCAGACAGGAATCTGAAATGATAGTGCTACATTTTCATTATTTAAAGGATCGGTGTAAATATTTTTTAAACTTTTGTTGTTTCCGTTATATCCGAAGGAGAGAGCAAGATTTCCGTTGAATTTATTAAGCGCTTTTGTCTGAATAAGAGAGAGCTGGGATGTTTCTATGTTTATCTGACTTTCCCTGATTTCCATCCTTGATGCGAGACCCTGGTCAATTGCAAACGCAATGTCGATTTTAACAGTAGTATCGACAGCTATATTAGGGATCACAATAATATCGTCATATAAATTCATGCCAACAAGGTTCTTAAATGCATCCTTGGAGTTTTCAAAGGCAACCTGTTTATTTTCAAAGTCCGACTTTGTCGTTGCCAGGTTCAGCTCAGCCTGGAACTTTTCTGACTGTGCTGAAATTCCTGCGTCAGCTTTATTTTTTGTTATTTCATAACTTTTCATCATATCCTGATAAGCCTGATTTGAAATATCCATGCTTTGCTGAGCCTGATAAACTGCATAGAATGCCTGTGATACGCTTTGTTCCATAGTAAGAAGCTGAATTGCATAATTAAGCTGGGCAGTTTCAAGTTGCAATTGGAGTGTTTTTAGATTGAGCTTGGTATGGTTGTAAGTGAATAATGGCTGGTTCAATTGAATCATAAGGTCATTGTTATAGGCTACTCCGGCTGTAGGGAATTTTGCATTGTAGATATTGTTGTTGTAGCTGAAATTGTCGCTGAACGTAATAGTCGCATCGGTCGGTAAAAAAGGCTGGACAACGGATAATGAACCTGAACTCTGAAGGTCCTTCGTGGTGTTGAAATCCGAAAAACTGCTGTTGAAAGCTCTGTCCTGAGAATATGTAACAGGATTAACTGATAAAGCAAATTTTGATTTTAACGCAGCATTCTGAGCGTTGAGGTTTTCCTGGCTCCTTATGAGATTAAGCCTGGTCTTTAATATTGTAGGACTATTTGATTCAGCAGTCGAAAGGGCCTGTTCCAGAGTTAATCCTGTCTGGGAGAATGTTTTAAACGTCCACATATTAATGAATACCACAACTAATATTATAATCCGAATTCTTATGCCATTTTGTTTTTTCATTCTGTTATAATTTAAGCTCTGATTTTACTTTTTCTCTTCTCCTTTTTCCTTTTCCCTTTTATTTCTGTCTTACCCATTTTATTGCGTCTCCAATTACGGCCCGTCCGCCGGAGAAATTTGAAAGAACAACTTTCGAGGTGTCGGCTGTAAGGTAATATGTGCCTAATTTATTCCACCCATTCTCAGCATTTGTGTAATCTAGAGATATCTCCTCGCTGCCTCCTTCGTGATATACTTTATAATGGAATTCCTTGTACGGTGGGGAGGGCAGTTTGCCACCCTCTGCAGCCATGCCTCCGGCTCCGCCTTGTCCCTGTCCACCGCCAGTTCTTTGTCCACCCCCGAATCCTCCAGCTCTTATCATCATCCTGTCTGCAGTTTTTCCTATAAAACAGAAAATATCGTAATACCCGGGTTTGTCAATAGGTGTGATCCAGGTAAGAGTTTTATCTCCTTTACCGCTTTTGGTGTAAACTGCAGAACGGACATATTTACCATAAAATGCCGATTGTACAACCGGTTGCCAGTATGAAGGGATATTCATGAGACTTACCTGCTGATAACTTGTTCCGTTTTTATTTTGTATTCCCAGCAGTTTTCTGAGTCTGTTCTCTGTATTCTGCCTGCTGATCTTAAATCCGGCATCCTCATTGTCAACTATTATTATGTTTTGATCGGAAAGGGATTGATCGGAAGAAATTGTTTCTTCTCCGGAGAACTCTCCATCAGCCCCTCTTGACTTAATTATATCATCAATCGGAAGGGTTATCTCCCCGGGGATATTTTTTGCAAAAAGGGTATTTATCATCATCGCTCTTGGTTGGGCATCAAGCACAATGCCGACTTTTTTTGTCTCGTGTGGTCCCATATATACAATTTTTGATATATCAGCAGCTTCCATTCCCCTTCCCTGGACCGAAATCCGAATATTGCCTCCTCCTCCTCCGGAAACTGAGAGATTGAAATTGCCGGCACCAGAACCTCCTCCGCCAAAACCACCTGCCCTTCCTCCACCGCCACCAGAGCCACGTACGCCTCCCGTACGGAAGGATATATTGAACAGCCCGCCGGTAGGTTCCTGATTGGAAGCAACAAAGGTGACCTGGTATCTTGATCTTTCTTTGACTACTATTTCAGTTGCTGTAAGATTTGTAAACAGGAATCCTGGTTGTTCCTTACCATTGAACCAGTCTGACAGAAAAGGATAAAATTCAAATCCGAACCTGTCTTTTATATCATTATTGAATTTTAAAATATCAACACTTTTAAACTTGTGATCATCAATATATTTCGCAAACCAGTACTTAAATTCATCCAGCCCGGCTTTAGCTCTGATTAAGTTAAAGAAATAGTCGCCTTTTATTGTTAATACGTTTTTTAATGTATCTCCCCCCGGATTTTTCGAGAGCAGATCTTTAAAACTCTGATTTTTCAAGACCATATTCGCCCTGTCATTATCAGAAAGGGCGCCTGACATTAACTGAAAATTTGTTGCAGACGGAGCATTTATTTTCTGAAGATGAGATTCGAAAATGGCATTAATAACAGGGTATTCTGATGAGTAGAAGTTATTTTTAAAAAAGTAAAAGCTTGGTCCAAGGAGATACCTTGCTGGTTCGTTTACAGCAACCCCGTTAATAAACCTGAAATTCTCTCCGCTTATAAAGGTGCTTCTCATGAAATTATTAAAGATCCTAACCTGCAGTTCTTTATCTGTTATCACCTGCCCGTTTCGGGTCATCCTTTTCTTTTGCTGTTTGAACAGCTTAAGGAATCCCGCCTGGTTAAGTGTTGAAAGTCTTTCGGGAAGCAGAACCATAGAAGGCTGTACCTCAGCCCTGGTCTGGGTGCTTTCCCTTGGGTACGAATGAAACTGAACCGGGACCTCAAGCAAACTGAGTGTTTTGAAGGGATATTTTGTTGAGAAGTTTGATTCCAGATCTTTCATAAGACCCGAAATAAGCAAAGGCAGAGTGTCTCTGATTGCACTCAAATCTTTTTTATAATAGTCATTTCCCGGGAAATGATACGTTATATACACTACCGAATCAACTTTTATTCTGTCAGTCTCATAATTACCAATGGCAAGAGTCAGCCCCGTAAGCGGAGATTCATGTCTGAAAATATAAAATTCACCTTCATGGGTCATCCTGCCCTGGGAGGCCGGAACCAGATTTGTCTCGCTTTTTACCCTTAGAGTATAATGTGTAAAATCAATCTTTATACGGGCCGGATCTGAGGGGTAATAATTAAGTCCGGCAACCGGGTACCAATGTGTGTCAGGAGTAAGAAGTACATATTCTTTGGTAAGGAATGCCTGGCGCTTATGCACATTAACTATCGAGATTTTATACGGATTCTCCTTTATATTATCGGTATAATTAGGATAGCAATAAGACTCATTTATATAGCCGGAATATACGAATTTTATCTTGTCACTGTCACCGGGATTAAGCGCTCTCGAGGGATATATTTCTATAATATGATTTATTCTTTTGAAATTAAGATCTTTCCCTGTCGATGATATTTTGGTGACTGTCAGAGAGGGATTTAGAGAAAAGTAATATTCACCTATAGTATCCTTATTGTCATTTAAAATTTTCAAAACAGCTGTTGCTTCGAATGATTTTCCCTTGTGAATAAAGTCTATGGATGCATCCGTCACACTGACGAATTTTTTATTCTCAAACTTCCTGTTTGTTTCTATTGTCAGTTTTTTGTTCCTCATACCTTTTTGAAAGGTCGAGTAGGTATTTAGGGAACAGATTACCGAACCTGCGCTAAATACGAACAATAATATTATTGTAAGGATTCTGTGAGGTCTCGACTGGGGTAATCGCTTAAAGAGCAAAATAGTGGCCATGATGAGTGACAGGCCTGAAAAAAGATAAATAAGCCTCTGGTTTATTATAACACCTAAATCATCAAACCCGATTAAGTCCGATTTAAACACCGGCAATCCGAATGCCATATAATCGAAAATCGAACCTGCCCTGAAATACAGATAGAATATGTCAAGAGCAGCATATCCCAGAAGAATAAGAAATGTAACTGCCTGGTTTTTTAATAACGACATAAGAGTAAAAGATAAACCCAGGCTGAAAATAATTGTAGGTATACTGATGATAAGCAGATAATAAAAGTAAGCAGGAATGTTTACCGACATGCTCTTTGAAATGATATTAATTACCAGGCATATTGCAAGGATCAGGAGGTTCAGACTCAGGAATAATCTCAGAATTCCCCACGATTTCCCGATTATATATTCAAAGTTCGACATCGATCTGGTGTATAGAACTTCATTGGTATCCAGTTTCTTGTCGCGTTTCAGAAAATCGGCAGCAAGAAAAATGACAACGATTGCCTGTGCAATATTTAGAAGGTACAGATTTATAAGCGGTAACGAGGAAGAGATCGAAACCACTTCCCATAATTCGTTTCCTACAGGAGAGAACATGCCTATATTTAATAGTATGAATATAAGGACGGAACCAATAGAGAAAAGACGGAAGAACCAACTACGTCTGAGAGTCTTTGCCTCATATCTGGCTACAGTTCTGATATTCGACAGAAATGCCATATATCAATTTTTATTAATCAATTAAGCTTGCCTTAAGTTTATGTTCCATATAATAAACGTATGCATGTTCAATATCAGGGTCGATGCTGATTGCTTCATACACGGGCGGATCATCAGAAACAACCTGAACTTCCCAACCGGTCTCACTTGGTATGGTTGAAATAATATTGTAAGTTTCTTTTGCCTTTTCATATTCAACCGGAGTCAGATTGAGTTTGAAAACATGATCTTCTGCATGTTTGACCAGATTCTCGGGAGATCCCCAATAAACAAGCTCTCCCCGGTTGAGAAGTGCCATTCCCTGACAGGTTGAAGAAATGTCCCCGACAATATGAGTTGAAAGAATAATTATTACATCATGCTGGCTTAAACGCGATAGTACATTTCTGAATTTTATTCGTTCGTCGGGATCCAGTCCTGTTGTCGGCTCATCAACGATTATAATCTTTGGATTGCCGATCAGAGCCTGTGCAATACCTAAACGTCGCTTCATACCGCCTGATAATTTGTTTGCCCGCCTGTCGCGGGCTTCAAGCAGACCTACCTGATCTAGCAACCTGTCGACCTCTGCCATTCTTTCCTTTCTGTTTTTCAACCCGGCGAGAGATCCGGCATAATCGAGGAATTCCCAGGTTTTCAATGCTGTAAAAAATCTGAAATCCTGGGGGAGATAACCAAGCATACTTCTTACTTCTTTTCTATTTTTTTGAATATCCATACCATTAACCAATACCAAACCTGAAGTAGGTTTCATAAGGGTCACAAGTATGCGCATAAGACTTGACTTTCCTGCCCCATTGGGACCAAGAAGGCCGAACATACCCGTGCTGAATTCGAGATTTACGTTCTTAAGAGCGTGATTGCCGTTAGGATATATTTGATTAAGATTCTGAATTTCAATCTTCATAAATCTAAATAATTGAGAGTTCTTTTCAGGAGAAGGAAACAACAAACTATAGACTCTAAAATGGATCAAAATATTCCATTTTAAATGTTTTTTAGGATTTATTAACAAAATTCACAGGTTGGTCGAAAACACTATGAACAGGCAGGAGTAACAACATTCTAAAACTAATTCCTATTTTTGTAGATAAAAATTTCCAGGTGATTTACCTTACAAATAAGCGAAAAATAATTAATGATCCTGTTTATGGTTTTATAAGCATCCCCGGAGATTTTGTATTTGACCTCATTGAACATCCATGGTTTCAGAGGCTACGTAATATCAAACAGCTGGGACTTACAAGTTTTGTATATCCCGGAGCGACTCACAGCAGATTCCAGCATGGACTTGGCGCCTTACATCTGATGAATCTGGCTATTGCCACCCTACGAACCAAGGGCGTGTCTATTTCACCGGATGAAGAGGAAGCCACACTTGTTGCAATACTTTTACACGATGTGGGTCATGGCCCTTTCTCTCATGCGCTTGAGAATTCGATAATCAGCGGAATAACACATGAAGATCTTTCACTTCTTCTGATGAAAAAGCTGAATGAACAATTTGTCGGGAAGATGGATCTTGCAATTAAAATTTTCACGGGAGATTACTCCAGAAGGTTTTTGCATGAGTTGATCTCGGGCCAAATGGATATGGACAGGCTGGATTACCTAAGGAGGGACAGCTTCTTCACCGGAGTAATTGAAGGGTCGGTGGGGTCAGACAGGATAATCAGGATGCTAAATGTCGTGGATGATAGTCTCGTAGTAGATGAAAAAGGGATCTATTCTCTCGAGAAATTTCTTATCGCGCGTCGGCTTATGTACTGGCAGGTTTATATGCATAAAACCGTACTCTCTTCAGAGTGTCTTCTTGTAAACATACTTAAACGGGCTAAGGAGATTGCGTCTGAAGGTCAGGATTTATATACTACACCGGCCCTGAGGTTCTTCCTTTATAATAAAATAGGCAGACAGGACCTGACAGATGAGGGTGTTTTTACTCCCGGAATGATTACTTCGAACTTTACTAAACTCGATGATTCAGATATTCTGGTTTCTGCCAGATACTGGGCCGACCATTCTGACAAGGTACTTTCCGATCTTTCGGCACGGTTGCTTCGAAGAGACCTGTTTGCAATAGAACTGCAGAATGAAGCATTTCCCTTAAATAGGGTTAAAGACTTAGGTATCATGGCGAAAGAGCGGATAAAAATAAAACCTGGTTTGGAAAACTACTATGTTTTTACAAACAGCATATCAAACCTGGCTTATACCCCTGATGCTCCCGTTGTTAAAATACTGCTGAAAAATGGAAAAACTTCTGATATTGCAACTGTGTCAGATATGTTTGACCACAGATTCCTTTCGGAGAGAATTACTAAATATTTTCTTTGCTACCCTAAAGAATGTCGATAATTAAAATTTGAAATGTTATGGAATTTACTGCTGCAACAATCGCCGGTTTTTTGAAAGGAGATATAGAAGGCAACCCTGATATTAAGGTAAATACAATTGCCAAAATAGAAGAGGGTCAGCTGGGAGCTCTGTCATTCCTTGCCAATCCTAAATATGAACATTACATATATGATACTAAATCTTCTATCGTTCTCGTCAATAGAAGTTTTGCGGCCTCCGCAAAGATAAGTGCCACACTGATCAGAGTGGAAAACGCATATGAGGCTTTTGCTTCTCTTCTCCGGCTTGTAGATCAGGCCAGACCCAGAAAAAAGGGAATTCATCCTTCTGCAGTTATTGAATCTTCGGCAATAATTGGTTCTGATGTTTTCATAGGGCCTTTTACATATGTTGGTGAGAATTGTATAATAGGCGACGGATGTTCCATATATCCGCAGGTTTATATCGGAGACAATACAAAGCTAGGTAATAACTGTACTATCAACCCGGGGGTAAAAATCTATCACGATTGTATTCTGGGAGAAGGATGTACCATTCATGCCGGAACTGTGATAGGAAGCGACGGATTCGGATTCGCTCCTCAGTCGGACAATGAATTTATGAAGATCCCGCAGTTGGGAAATGTCATCCTTGAGGAACATGTTGAGATTGGAGCCAATGTAACAATTGACCGGGCCACAATGGGATCAACAATAATACGTAAAGGAGTTAAGCTCGACAATCTTATACAGATTGCTCACAATGTTGAAGTGGGAGAAAATTCTGTTATGGCTGCCCAGACAGGAATTTCCGGATCGACAAAAGTCGGGAAGAATTGCATGTTTGGCGGACAGGTGGGACTGGCAGGACATTTAAAAATTGCCAACGGAACAAAGATAGGAGCACAAGGGGGTATACTTGGTGATGTGAAAGAGGAAAATACGGCGATCATAGGTTCCCCTGCAATTGAGGTGAAACAATTCCTCAGATCGTCCGTGATTTTTAAAAAATTGCCCGAAATGAAGGTTAAAATTGATTCCCTCGAAAAAGAGATAGAGTCTCTGAAAAAGAAGTAGTTTTGTTCAGAATTCGGGAATGAGTCTGTGGTAATAAACTCAGTTAAAACACAATTTTCTGGATTGTTAGAATTATTTTTATTTTTTTTGTACCCGATTTTAATTTAATAACAGACACTGATGAGTGAAAAGCAAAGGACGCTTGCAAAAGAGATAAGTCTTACCGGCAGAGGGTTGCATACAGGAAATCGTGTGACTATCACGTTTAAGCCGGCTCCGGTAAATCATGGTTACAAATTCTGCAGAGTAGATCTTCCAGGAAAACCTTTAATAGATGCATTGGCTGAACACGTTACAGATACTTCAAGGGGGACAACCCTGGTGCAAAATAATGCTTCAGTTACAACTATTGAGCATGTGATGGCTGCGTTTAATGGGCTGAGAGTCGATAATGCTCTGATTGAATTAAACGGACCCGAAGCTCCGATAATGGGAGGCTCTGCCTGGAAGTTTGTTGAAGCAATCAAGGAAGCCGGAATTGTTGAACAAAAAGAAGACAGAAATTATTTCGTAGTCAAACAAAAGATCACTTTTTCTGACGAGGAACATGGAGTGGATTTGATAGTTTATCCCGATGATCATTTCAGCGTCAATGTTCTCATAGATTATAACTCAAAAATTCTCGGAAACCAGTATTCCATACTCGATTCGATTGAAGACTTTGAAGAGAAGATAAGCAAAAGCCGTACTTTTGTGTTCTTTCATGAACTGGAACCTCTTTATAATCTGGGACTTATTAAAGGTGGCGATCTTGATAATGCCATTGTCATTCTTGAAAAAGAAGTAGAACAGGCTGAAATAGACCGGATCGCAAAACTATTTAACCGGCCCGGCATAAGCACCCACAAAGCAGGTATCCTGAATAACACGGAATTAAGATATCCCAATGAACCAGCACGTCATAAATTGCTCGATATAATGGGCGACCTTGCCCTTGTCGGTCATCCTATCAAAGGCAAAATAGTTGCAACCCGTCCGGGTCATTATGCAAATACCCGCCTTGCAAAGATCATCCGGCAGGAAATGAAAAAGACGATTTCAAAACATGATATTCCTGTATATGATGCATCACTGCCGCCTGTTTTTACAATAGAAGAGATTAAAAAACGGCTGCCACACAGATTCCCATTTTTACTTGTTGATAAAATAATTGCCCTTGATGAGTCATCGATTGTGGGAATAAAGAATGTTACGTTTAACGAATCTTTCTTCCAGGGACATTTCCCGAATGAGCCTGTTATGCCGGGAGTGTTGCTGATTGAGGCGCTTGCTCAGACCGGGGGACTGCTTGTCCTGAGTTCAGTTGAAGAACCGGAGAAGTATTCAACTTATTTTCTTAAAATCGATAAACTAAAGTTTAAGCAGAAAGTGGTTCCGGGAGATACTGTGATACTTAAAATGGAATTTGCTGATGTTATGCGGAGAGGAATAGCTACAATGTTTGGTCAGGCGTTTGTTGGGAACAAACTTGTTTTAGAAGGTGAAATGACGGCACAAGTCGTAAAAAATAAATAATAAATTTAATGATCTCAAATTTAGCATTTATTCATCCTGAGGCAAAGATTGGCAAAGATGTTATAATTGAACCATTTGCCTTTATTGCAGGCAACGTATATATAGGTGATGGAACATGGATTGGACCAAATTCGACCATTCTCGATGGTGCCAGAATAGGAAAGAACTGCAAAATATTCCCTTCTGCAGTTGTATCAGGTATACCTCAGGATCTTAAGTTCAGAGGAGAAAAATCAACGGTTGAACTTGGAGATAACACCACTGTGAGAGAATGCGCCACTGTTAACCGGGGCACCGCCGCTGTCGGACGGACAATTATCGGGAAAAACTGTCTTTTAATGGCCTATTCGCATGTGGGTCACGACTGTGCTATTGGAAACAATGTTATCATAGGTAACTCCACGGCTTTGGCCGGCGAAGTTGATATTGACGATTGGGCAATTCTCAGCGCAGGTACAATGGTTCACCAGTTCGCGCATATTGGTGGTCATGTAATGATTGGCGGTGGTGCAAAGGTACGGATAGATGTCCCTCCATATATCAAAGCCGATCGGGACCCCCTTTCTTTTCTCGGATTGAATTTAGTTGGTCTCACCAGACGGGGGTTTGAAAAGGAGAGGATTGACGAAATCCATGAAATATACAGAGCCATTTACCAGATGGGAATGAACTTTTCGCAGGCTCTGGAATTTGTGGAAAAAGAGTTTAAACCATCATCTGACAGAGACTACATACTCGACTTTATCAGAAAATCGGAAAGAGGAATTATCAAGGCGAGGTAAAATTGTTTTTTTACTCTTTCCATCCTTGTGCAGAGATCTCGACTTCCGAACCATCATCACCTGCTAAGTAATAACCTGACCCTGAAGTTGTCATGTGGTCAATCACTTTCACAGACTGTATAATCTTGATCTTTTCAACCATTTCAAGAGGAACAGTAAAGAGCATTTCGTAATCTTCACCTCCGTTCAGAGCCGGTACCATCGGATCAATATTAAATTCTTCAGCCAGTTTTGAGGTTTCGTAATCTATAGGCACTTTACTGTAGAATATCCTGCACCCGGTGCCTGATAATTTGCATACATGAAGAAGGTCGGATGCCAGTCCGTCAGTGACATCTATCATCGAAGTGGGTTGGATTTCTTCTTTTTTAAGTTCTTTTAATGTTGAAACCGGAATTTCAGGTTTCAGCTGCCTTTCGATAACATATTCATAACCTGAGAGATCGGGCTGAGTAACTTTGTCTTTGATAAATAACTTCCTTTCTCTTTCCAGAAGCTGAAGACCCATGAATGAGGCGCCAAAATCACCCGTAACACAAACAAGATCATTTGGCCTGGCACCATCTCTTCTTACCAGATCATTTTTCTCAACCGTTCCCACTGCAGTCACACCTATGGTCATTCCAGTCAGTGAACTCGTGATATCTCCACCAGCTAGATCAACATTGTAATTTTTACATGCCAGTGATATTCCTTCATAAAGTTCTTCAAGTTGCTCAACATTGAATTTTGAGCTGATGCCAAGAGCTATAATCACCTGTCCCGGAGTTCCATTCATGGCATAAATATCAGATATAGCCCGTATGACAGCCTTATATCCCAGATGTTTCATGGGTGTATAAATAAGGTTAAAGTGGATTCCTTCCAGAAGCAGGTCTGTTGTTACCAGTGTCAGATTCTTACCCGAATCAATAATGGCAGAATCATCTCCTATACCTTTAATAGTTGTTTTGTTTCCTGTAACTATATTTCCGGTCAGATGTTTAATGAGACCAAACTTCCCGAATTCATTAATTGATTTTTTTTGGTTTTCAGATTTTTCCATTATAGTGCTTATTTCTTCATAATTTACTCCCCCTGGGGTTGGGGTAAATAAATTGATTTTCAAGCGATTTTGGAACTGTGTTTTTGCTTATCGGTGCCTTAATTCTGATTATTTGCTTATAATATCCCTCCCGAACGGTGAGAGTGCAATTGCAGTAAGCTTAAAATGCTGCAAACCAAAGGGAATACCGATAATTGTTATGCAAAGGATAACTCCGAATATTGCGTGAGTGATTGCTATCCATAAACCTCCGCACAACAGCCAGATGATATTCATTAAAATATACAGACAACCGGAGGCTCTTGAGTGTAAAACTGTGTCACGTCCGAAAGGCCATAATGCTAATGACGCCATTTTGAGTGTCTGGATTCCAAAAGGAATGCCGACAATTGTTATCATAAGAATAATACTTCCGACAAAATACTCAATAGCTATGATAAGACCACCGAAGATCAGCCATATCAGATTTCCTAAAAAATTCATAAGTAATTAATTTATGTTTCATTCAAGAATAACGGTTTTGTCCCTGGGATATTTGACAGAATAAGTCAGAACTATCTGCTTGGTCTCCTGTGGTTTTATATCAAGATTCCATTTAATTTCACCGGTCTGCTGATCAAGCTTGCCACCTGACAATTCAACAGGGTCAACATTGATGCTGCTGTTCGATGAAACCGGAATCTGATCGTTTAGAGTGATTTCGATTGGGTTTGACTTATTATTTCTAATTGTAAGCAGGAATGAATATGTATCAGTTCTGTTTGCCCCAATTACCTTTCTGCTGGTAAAATCCTTTCTCTTCTCCCTTTTTACCAGTATACTATTATCAGTTCCAAGTGAGATTGAAAGGGTATCCTTTAACTGGTTTACATTTAGAGTCGATTTTCCCACAAAGGAATTTTCAAAATAAAGAGTAGCCTCGCCGGTCTGAAGACTTAATTTTGCCCAGTCAGTGATATTTGCAGTAAGATAAGCCAGCTGCGACAATTTAGGCAGAGTAACATACTTATAATCTGCAGGAGCTTTAATCCGTTGGATTTCCACGGTCTGAACTTTTCCATCTGACGGGATTGTATAGGGAACAACTACATCGAAAGTTATTGTTGTTTCTCCTACCTGTTTCTGAACAGATACCGGAGCTGCCTCCATAGCTTTTTCCTCCTTTTTGTCATTAGCGACAACTACAACCTCATTAAGTGTGGCAGGTTCACTCCTGTTTATATTTATACCGGCAGCCCTCCCCTGCAACATTCTTGCTGAAGGATAATAAAAATCAACAAACCAGGGATTAAGAACCGGAATATCACCTGCCACCCATGGAGTGGCATTCGAGAAACTCAGTTTAACATCTTTCCAGTCTACACCGGAATTCTGGTAAACATTTGCCTTATAGAATATCGATACTGGATTTTTTATATCATCAACCCTGATGTCATAAGAAGGATACCATCCGGAATTTGTTACTACATAACTCAAAAGGAGTTTCCCAGATACTTGTTTTTCAGAGCTCACAGATACCAGAATTTCACCTGAGGGGAGTTGTTGTGTGTTGAGTTTATCAGCTAACTGTTGCTGAAGTAGAAGAATCTGTTTATTATAATCTTTTACAAGTCTCTGCTTTTTTAAGGTGGCCACACTGATCTGGTCCAGATTATTGGTATACAAATCCATGAAACTTTTAAATTGTTCCAGGGAAAATGTTGTAGACTTGACAAGCACAGCATCATTAGCCATCAGAAAAGCTTCTTTTTGCTTCAGAACCTCAATTGCCGCGTTTTCATCAGACACTTTAAGCTGCAATGTTTCAATCTGACTCCTAATATTTTTTACCTCCGGGGAGTCTTCAAGGTTCTGAAGATAATTATTCTGGTGATTTACGGAAAGGATTGTAAATTCTCCATAGCCCTTAATCTGAATGCTCTGAACATCAATATAAGGAGAGAGACCTGAAAGCTTAAGAACGCTTTTCCCGGGCAGGAGTGATACAGATGTTTCATGATCAATCTGTGCTCTGTCGGGGAAGACGGTGACATGCTTTATTTCAGCTTTAATCTCCTTCTCAGTCTGTCCAGTAGCTCCAGTGACCGATATAATAAGAATTATTGAAACAAATATTGATCTTTTCATAATTTATCTTTAAAATTAGCACTCTAAAGTTAAGTTTTTTTGAAATAGGAATTAAGCTTCCCGCAGATTACGCAGATAAACGCTGATCATATTGATTTTATCAGCGACAATTAGCCATATCAATGGGGATAATATTAAAATGTCGCCCGCTTCTTACCAAATAACGAAGAACCTTTGCCATTGCGCCGTTACGCCGTTGCGACTTTATACCTTCGAACATTAACAAATGTTAAATATGTCTTTTCCAGCTCCAGATATCTTAATTAGTATACCTTTGACAAAATTTAAAACTCAGAATGAAGGGACTCAGAATTGGGAATCTTGCAATTGCAGTACCAATTATACAGGGAGGAATGGGAGTGGGAATTTCTCTTTCCGGGCTCGCTGCCGCAGTTGCAAATGAAGGTGGAGCAGGGGTTATCTCGAGTGCAGGACTCGGCCTTTTATATAAGGAATTTTCATCTGATTTTCTCGAAGCCAGTATATACGGACTTAAGGAAGAGATTCGTAAAGCACGAGAAAAGACTTTAGGAGTAATCGGTGTTAATGTTATGGTAGCCATGACAAATTTCACTGATATGATTAAAACAGCCATCTCAGAGAAGGTTGATCTAATTACAGCAGGAGCAGGGCTTCCCCTGGACTTGCCATCTTTTTTAAAAAAGGACAGTACTACCAAACTAATTCCTATTATATCATCAGCAAGGGCAACAAAAATTATATGTGAAAAGTGGAAGGCTAATTACAATTATCTTCCCGACGCAGTTATTGTTGAAGGACCGAAGGCAGGTGGTCATCTTGGCTTTAAAGAGGAACAGATCTTTGATAATGATTATTCTCTTGAAAAGCTTGTGCCTGAAATTGTTAGTGAACTTAAAATATTTGAGGATAAATACAACACAAAAATTCCACTTATCGCTGCGGGAGGTATTTATACCGGTGAGGACATACATAATATTCTTAACCTGGGTGCTTCAGGGGTCCAGATGGCTACCCGTTTTGTAACAACTGAAGAATGTGACGCTTCCCCTGCTTTCAAACAGGCTTATATCGATGCTCAAAGTTCAGATATTGAGATTATTAAGAGCCCGGTTGGAATGCCAGGACGGGCAATACTGAGTAATTTTATTACAAAAGTACGAGAAGGCAAAAAACAGCCTAAAAAATGTCCTTTCAAATGCATTAAAACTTGCGATATAACTAAAAGTCCGTATTGCATTATAATTGCTCTGATAAATGCTCTTAAGGGCAATTTTGAAAACGGTTATGCTTTCTGCGGAGCTAACGCCTTCAGGGCTACCAGAATATCCTCTGTAAAAGAGATCTTTCAATCCCTAATTAAGGAATATAAAGAGAGCAAATAAATACAATTACTTGTGGTCCTTTGTTACTCTGTGATAGTTCTTAGTTTTCAATTCTAATCCTGTTTCTCTTTCTATTGCCGCTAAGCCGCAAAGACACAAAAATTCATCAGGAATCTGTAATTTTGTAATCACGGATATTCTTTGGCGCCGTATTGTCATTATGGTTGGTTAGTTATTTCCAGGTAGATCTTCAATATTATATTTTAGATAGGATTACTTCATCAAATCCTTTTTTTTTATATTTTTGTGTGTTTATTTAGATTAAATACAATTAACGGAATGGTTTTTGTGAGATGTTTTTTACCCCCATCCCGATAGCTATCGGGACCTCCAAGGGGGGCTTAGCTGTGATTTTTTTCGCTTCCCTTGGGGTAGGGGTAAACGAAAAAAATCAATTGACAGAATAAAGGAAGTGATTTTTTCATTATGAGGTAAGGATTTGATAATAATGAAATGGAAAAAGATCAGGATAAAATAATTAGCGACGTAACAACCACCGAATATAAGTATGGGTTCTATTCTGATATTAAAATGGACAAGATCCCCAAGGGTTTAAGCGAGGAGGTGGTCAGACTAATATCGGAAAAGAAAAAGGAACCTCAGTGGTTACTGGATTTCCGTCTGAAATCATATCGCCATTGGCTAACCATGAAAATGCCAACATGGCCGAATCTTAAAATAGCGCCTATTAATTATCAGGAAATTATTTTCTATGCTGCTCCCAGCGAGAGGAAAAAACTTAATAATGTTGACGATATTGATCCGGAACTGAAGAAGACCTTCGACAAACTGGGTATACCTCTTGAGGAACAAAAGCATCTTGCCGGAGTGGCAGTTGATGCTGTGATTGACAGCGTCTCCATCAAGACAACATTTAAGGAAACCCTGGCCGAAATGGGTATCATCTTCTGTTCATTCAGCGATGCAGTTAAAGAGTATCCCGACCTGGTTAAACGATATATGGGTTCAGTGGTCCCATATACTGATAATTTTTTTGCTACTCTTAATTCAGCTGTTTTCAGCGATGGTTCGTTCTGCTATATTCCAAAAGGGGTTAGATGTCCGATGGAGCTTTCAACTTATTTCAGAATAAACTCGGCTAATACCGGCCAGTTTGAGCGCACGCTACTTATTGCTGACGAAGAGAGCTACGTCAGCTACCTTGAAGGATGCACCGCTCCTTCCAGGGATGAAAATCAGCTTCATGCGGCAATAGTTGAAATAGTGGCCGAAAAAAACGCCGAAGTAAAATATTCAACTGTTCAGAACTGGTATCCTGGCGATAAAGAGGGGAAAGGCGGTGTCTACAATTTTGTGACTAAAAGAGGAATGTGTAAAGGAGAGAATTCAAAGATATCATGGACACAGATAGAAACAGGATCTGCTATTACCTGGAAATATCCTTCGTGCATTTTGAGAGGAGATAATTCCACCGGTGAATTTTATTCAGTTGCCGTAACCAATAACCACCAGCAGGCTGATACCGGTACCAAAATGACCCATATCGGGAGAAATACCAAAAGCACAATTGTGTCAAAAGGGATTTCTGCGGGTCATGGTCAGAATAGCTACAGAGGACTTGTAAAGGTTTTAAAGAATGCCTCAAATGCGAGGAATTATTCACAATGCGATTCTCTGTTACTAGGGGATAAATGCGGAGCTCATACTTTTCCATACCTTGAAGTTGATAACTCAACTGCTATTGTTGAACATGAGGCAACAACTTCAAAAATCGGAGAAGATCAGATTTTCTACTGCAACCAGCGCGGTATCTCAACTGAAGATGCGATAGGCCTCATTGTTAACGGGTATGCGCACGAAGTAATTAATAAACTTCCGATGGAATTTGCTGTGGAGGCTCAGAAGCTTCTTCAGATAAGCCTCGAAGGCAGTGTAGGCTAGGATGATAATTTTCACAATAATATAATATCATGTTGATCATTAATAATTTAAAAGCGTCAATCGGGGGTAAAAGCATCTTAAAAGGGATAAGTCTCAATGTTAAACCCGGAGAGATCCATGCAATAATGGGTCCTAACGGATCTGGGAAAAGCACACTTGCTGCTGTTCTTGCCGGAAGGGAATTTGTTGAGGTTACCGAAGGGACTGTTACCTATTTAGGAAAAAACCTTCTTGATATGGCAGCAGAAGACCGGGCGAAAGAGGGAATATTCCTTGGATTTCAGTATCCTATTGAGATTCCTGGTGTCAGCATGGTGAACTTTATGAAAACAGCTGTCAATGAGCATCGCAAACATAAAGGCCTTGATCCGTTGTCTGCTTCCGATTTCCTCAAAATGATGCGTGATAAAAAAGAACTCGTCGAGATAGATTCAAAACTTGCCAACCGGTCAGTGAATGAGGGTTTTTCAGGGGGCGAAAAGAAAAAAAATGAGATTTTCCAGATGGCAATGCTTGAGCCTAAGCTTGCTATTCTTGACGAAACGGATTCAGGTCTCGATATAGATGCTCTGCGCATTGTGGCTAACGGAGTTAATAAGCTAAAACGTCCCGACAATTCATTCATTGTGATAACCCACTATCAGAGGCTTCTCGATTATATTATTCCTGATGTCGTTCATGTACTTTACGATGGAAGGATTGTAAAAACTGCAGGCAAGGAACTCGCACTTGAACTGGAGGAAAAAGGATATGACTGGATTAAAAAAGAGATTGAAAACAATGTAGTGGTATGAACGAAATATCTGAAATAACTGAAAAATATCTCGGTCTTTATAAAGAAAATATCAATAAGATATCTGGAATATCTTCTACCTATTTTAATTCTTTCAGGGCGCCAGCTTTTGAGAAATTCAGGGAAATGGGAATTCCGGTGAAGAAGAATGAGGCATATAAATATACTAACCTGAACACCTTTTTTGATCATGATTATGAGAATTATTTTATGCCGGTTCCGGCTGATTTTGTAAAAGCAGAGGAATTCAGATGCGAAGTGACAAACCTTGATGCTCATGGTATTGTCCTGCTTAATGGATTTTATCCGACTTTAAATGAGAAGCTCCGTCAGTTGCCCAGTGGGATATGGATAGGCACTCTTAATGAAGCAGCAATAAAATTTGCAGATATATTTGAAAGGCATTTCGGAAAATATGCGAAGAGTGATACAGATGGTCTCGTTCACCTTAATACGGCTATGGCTTCTGACGGCATGTTTATTTATGTTCCCGAAGGGGTAGCTATGGAACGGCCTGTGCAGGTTGTTAACCTGATTCAATCAGATGAAGATACTTTTACTCAGCACAGGAATCTTATAATAGCAGAGAAAAATTCAGACTTCTCTATTATAATCTGCGATCATACTCTCTCCCCTCAAAAGTTTCTGACAAATGCTGTCACTGAAGTATATGTTGGTGAAAACGCTCATTTCGACTTAATAAGAGTACAGAACGAACATAATAATGCATGCAAAATAACCAACACTTTTATACATCAGGAAAAAAACAGCGTTACTTCTTCAAATAATATAACCCTCCATGGCGGCCTGATACGGAACAATACATATCACATTCTTGGAGGCGAGGGCGCTGAGAGCCATTCATACGGTTTATTTCTTGCCGATAAATGGCAGCATATTGATAATTTTGTAAATGTCGATCATGCTTTTCCTAACTGTACAAGTAACCAGTTGTTTAAAGGAGTTCTCGATGATATGTCAACAGGAGCCTTTAACGGACGCATTCTCGTTCGACCCGATGCCCAGGGTACTTTTGCTTACCAGAAAAACAATAATATCCTTTTGACCGACGATGCAAAAATGGATACAAAACCTCAGCTCGAGATCTTTGCAGATGATGTAAAATGCAGTCATGGGGCAACAATAGGTCAGCTCGACGGTGATGCCCTGTTTTATCTTCAGTCGAGAGGTATAAACAAACGGGAAGCCAGGCTGATGCTTATGTTCGGATTCGCACATGAAGTAATTCAGAATATTAAGGTTGAAGCTCTTCGCGAAAGGATGGATAGCCTGGTTATGCAACGGCTGAAAGGAGAACTATCGAGATGTGCCAGTTGTATGGTAAAGTGCATGTAATCTGGATATTCAATGAAGGATATAGCTGAAATAAGGGCCGATTTTCCGATACTGAGCAGGAGTGTTTATGGCAAGCCGCTCATTTATTTTGATAACGGCGCCACTACTCAAAAGCCTCAATGTGTCCTTGATGCTGTAGATGAAGTATATAAATCGTATAATGGCAATATTCACAGGGGGGTTCATTTTTTAAGCGATATGTCATCTGAAGCTTACGAAAATGCCAGGGAGAAGGTCAGGTTATTCATTAATACAAGCAAAAGGGAAGAGATAATTTTTACTTCAGGGACAACCGGTTCGATAAACGGAATTGCTTTCTCCTTCGGTGAGCGTTATATCAAGCCAGGCGATGAGATAATCCTCAGTCATCTGGAACATCATGCCAATATTGTGCCATGGCAGATGATGTGCGAGAGAAAAGGAGCTGTCTTAAAGGTTATCCCGATAAATGACAGGGGTGAGATAATACTGGAGGAGTATTACAAGCTGCTTTCATCCAGAACACGGCTGGTGTCTGTGGCACAGGCGTCCAACGCACTGGGAACAGTTCTCCCTCTTAAAGAGATTATTTCAGCTGCTCATTCAGCAAATATTCCGGTTCTCATTGACGGCGCCCAGGGTATTCAGCATGGAATTGTCGATGTGGAAGCCATGGACTGTGATTTCTATGCTTTCTCGGGGCATAAAATATATGGACCCAACGGGATAGGTGTACTATATGGAAAAGAAAAATGGCTTTATGAGCTACCTCCCTTTCAGGGCGGCGGTGATATGGTTGATAAGGTTACTTTTGAAAAAACCACCTACAATGATCTGCCTTTTAAATTTGAGGCAGGCACAATGAATTATCCTGCTGCGATTGGTCTGGCCTGTGCTCTCGATTATGTATCTGGTATTGGAAGGGAGAACATTGAATTGAGGGAAAAAGAACTTCTTTCTTATGCCACTCTCAGACTCTCAGGAATAAATGGGCTGAAAATTTATGGCACTTCTGAAAGGAAGATTTCTACAATTTCGTTCCATATAGACAACATACATCAATATGACACCGGTATGATTCTTGATAAAATGGGGATAGCAGTTAGAACCGGGACTCATTGTGCGCAGCCAGTTATGGACCGTTATGGCATTGAGGGCACAGTGCGGGCTTCACTTTGTTTTTATAATACAAAAGAGGAAATTGATGTCCTTGCTGACGGGATTGAAAAAGTGAAAAGCATGTTTGTATAAAGAAACATTATGACAATTAACGAAATACAGAATAACATTATTGAGGAGTTTTCTTTTTTCGACGACTGGATGGATAAGTATAACCTCCTGATTGATCTTGGTAAGGAATTGCCGGTTATTGATCCAAAGTTTAAAGTAAAGGATTTCCTTATTGAAGGTTGTCAGTCTAAGGTATGGCTCCATCCTGAATATGACGGGAAACTGATTACATTCACAGCCGACAGTGATGCAATAATAACAAGAGGAATTGTGGCTCTCCTGATAAAAGTACTCTCCGACAGGACCCCTGATGAGATAATTGCCACCGATCTTTATTTTATAGACAAAATAGGACTGAGGCAGAATCTATCGCCAACACGTTCCAATGGATTGCTATCAATGGTCCGCCAGATAAAGCTTTATGCAATGGCTTTTAATGCAAGGAATAAATAGTGTAATAAAATGGACCCGACTGAACAACTTGAAATTGAAACAAGAATCGGAGAAGTGCTGAAGAGCATATACGATCCGGAAATCCCGGTTAATATTTATGATCTGGGACTTATCTATGATATAAATGTCGATGATGATCATGTAGCACATATAACGATGACACTTACTGCACCAAATTGCCCGATGGTGGAGGAACTTCTTGAAGAGGTTAAGTATAAGGTGGGTGGCACAAAAGGTGTGAAGGATTGCGAACTAAAGCTTACCTTTAATCCTCCATGGGACAAAAGTATGCTTAGTGAAGAAGCTAAGCTTGAGCTTGGGTTCCTCTAAATTCAGATGATATGAAAACCTCGGCTGACAAAGAATCTTCCACACTTATTAAAAAATTTGCTGCAGAAGTTGGATTTGATCTGTGTGGCATAGCAAGGGCAAAATCGCTCGATGAGCATAGGTTAATATTAAAAAGATGGACCTATGAAGGTATGAACAGCGATATGGCATATCTTGGTCAGAACATTGAAAAAAGAATTGATCCCCGACTGCTTGTCCCCGGAGCTAGATCAATAATTGTTACCGGGTTAAATTATTATTCCGAGAAAAAGCAGGGGGGAAATGGCATACCAGTGATTTCAAGATATGCCTATGGAGTCAATTATCATGATGTAATTAAAGAAAAGCTCCTTAAAATTCTTGCATATATTAAAAGCCTTCATCCTGAATCAGAAGGTAAGTGTTTTGTAGATTCTGCTCCAATTCTTGAAAAAGCCTGGGGAAGAGAAGCAGGATTGGGATGGACTGGGAAACACTCTATACTTATAAACAGACATATTGGGTCATTTTTTTTTCTTGGCGTTATCATCATTAATATTGAACTCGAATATGATCAACCTATAAAAAGGGATAGCTGCGGAAAATGCACATCATGCATCGAGGCATGTCCAACCAGAGCTATAAACAATAACAGAACTATCGATACACGAATATGTCTGGCTTACCAGACTCTTGAATCGAAAACGCCTATACCTGAAGATCTTGTGATGAAACTCGAAGGAAGAGCCTTTGGTTGTGATAAATGCCAGGAGGTATGTCCATGGAACAAAAGTTCAAAACCACATAATACTCCGGAATTTGAACTACCGGCTGAGGTCGAACTCATGGGTGCTGAAGATTGGAAAAACCTTTCTCGGAAAGATTTTAAAAGACTTTTTAAAAAATCTGCTATCGGAAGAAGATCTTATTGCAGATTTATGGATAATGTTGAGGCCGCTTATGCCTCTCTTTCAGAAAAAAATGTTCTGCCAGGTCGATAAACCCGGATTATAATCTATAACAGGAATAGTTTCCGAAGCTCCGATCATGCCAGCTTTTAAATGAGCATCCCCGTTATTATCCTGATGATCGTGGTCCCTATGCCTGAACGTATGAAGAATTTAACTGCAAAGTGCACAATCCCGAGTACTCGGGATTCACAAAGCACGCAAAGTTAAAACCATTTAGTCTTTTCTTTGCGACCTTTGCATAGATTCTTTGTAACTTCTGTGGTTATTAGTTTTCGTTTTTTAAAATAAAACTGCATCTGTTTTTTACCTTACTGTTAATTTGACGTCTTTATTATACAATTCAACCCAGGATTTTGATAGATATAGAACTTATAGAAGAGTGCAGGGGTGGAAATTTTAACAATTTCAGGAAACTTGTTGAGCTTACATCCCCATTAGCTTACTCGGTAGCATTCAGGATGTTGGGTAATGAAGATCAGGCGAAGGATATTGTACAGGAAACAATGGTAACAATATGGCAAAAACTCAACAAAATCAAATCAGCTGAGGGTTATAAGTCCTGGATCTATAAAATAGTTGTTAACAAATGCTATGACGAGATGCGAAAGAGGAAAAGAATTCCCGAATTTGTTACAGATGAACTTGCCTGGAAGCTTATTTCAAATAAGATATCAGAGGGACCTTCTGCAGCTCTTGAGGACAACGAGACTTCGATGGTCATCGCTCTACTAACAGACAAACTGAGCCCGAAACAAAAAGCTGTTTTTATTTTATCAGATCTTGAGGAAATGTCAAATGACGGCATTTCAGAAATTACAGGGTTAAGTAAATCAACTATTAAAGCCAATCTATATCATGCACGTAAAAGTATCTCTGAAAAGATTGAAAAATATTTGTAGCTATGTTACAGGAAAATGAAAAATACGATAAAGTTCTTTATCTCCTCAAAAAATCCAAGCCTTTACTAGATTCCTCTGAGAATATTGAAAATGAAGTGATTAAAAGAATAAAAAATATTGGTCATTCCGATAGAATGTTAAATGAGGTATTCGATTTTCTGTTTGGGTGGATATATATAGGATGGGTGAGGAGATGCCTGATAGTTGCTTCAATTGCCCTGGTATTGGTGTTTGCATATCAGCAAGCCATAATTCTCAGGAGGATTGATTATTTAAGCAGGCAAACAATAATTTCGGGGAAAGAGAATACAAACACACATGCAGATGAAATGGAAAAAATGCTTGTGGTGTTAAGGAATGCCGGAAGAAGGTTCCCTTCAAATAGCATAACAATTTCAGAAAAACAAATGAAGGAGCTTCTTGAATCGGTAAATGAGTTACAGTTAAAATATAAAGATCTTGAAAACATGATAGAAAGTGATCCCGAATTGAAAAAAATGATACAAAAGAAGCTGATGGAAAATAATCGCATAAAAATTAATCTTTGAAGCCATGAAAAGGAACTCGATTAAACTGGTCATTTCACTGGTATTGATATTATTGGGATCATGTAATGATCCTGAAACAGTGGTTACAAATTTTGTTCACACCGATGGATCAGTCACGCGAAAGATTGAGATGAAAAGCCATGAAGGCGATATTAAAAAAAGATTCAAAATTTCTGAAATTCAGGTTCCGCTTGATGGTAGCTGGAGTATCAGAGATTCTTGCGAGGTGGATAAAAAAGGTGATACCACCTGGGTCAGAAGGGCTGAAAAAATATTTAAAAATGTTGGTGAGATAAACCTTGCCTATAAATCCGATTCAGGCTCTAACAAAGGTTTTTCAAGATATGCCGGATTTACCAGAAAATTCAGGTGGTTTAATACTGAATTCAGATATTTTGAAAGAATTGATAAAAAACTGACATTTGGATACCAGGTAAAAAATTTCCTTAACAGTGAGGAACTTCGTTACTTTTATTCTCCGGAGAAACTGAAGGAAGAGAAGGAAAATGGCCCTGACAGTCTTAAATTCAAGGCTCTGAGCGATTCAGTCAAACATAAAACAGATATATGGACTGAGAAAAACCTTGTTTCAGAATGGATAGGTGAGTTTTCAAAACTTACTGAAGGAAAGACGAATAATGACTTGACATTTCAATCGTTAAAATCACGAGAAAATGAATTTTTAAAAATTATTGAGAAAAATGATAAGCAATTAGACAGCTTGTGGAAAACCGGTACATTGCTTAAAGAGTTAATTGGAGAAGAGAATGCTCTGAAGTATAAATCTGAAGCAGATTCAGCACTTTCAATAGTAACAGCCAACCTGTTTGTAAACTTCAATGACTTTTCCATGAGAATAGCTATGCCCGGGAAACTGATAGAAACAAATGGTTTTATCGACAGCAGTCATATTTTACAATGGCCCGTTAAGTCAGATTATTTTATGACTGAACCCTATGATATGTGGGCTCAGTCGAAAATACCGAATACCTGGGCATGGATTATTTCCGGGCTATTTGTTATGTTTGTTCTGTCAGGTGTAATCATTAAAATAGTAAAAAAGGACTGAAAATATCAGTCCTTTTTTACCCTAAAACAACCTAACTAACTAACTAACTAACCTAACTATATTCTTAACTTTTAAGCTTATCTTGAATAATCCTTTAGCATGAGCATTAATTTCTGACGGGTGAAGAAGATTCTGCTTTTCACGGTTCCTATCTTTAATCCGAGCTCATCAGCAATCTCTTTATACTTGTAACCTTCAATATGCATCCTGAACGGAATTCTGAATTCATTACCTAAAGAATTAATAGCATTTTCGATTTCACCTTCAGCATATTTCGACTCGGGTGATATAAATCCTTTGTCGTGTGGCTGATTTATATAATAGAGATCCTGTGTTCCATCAATAATCGTGTTTTCCTTCACGTTTCGTCTGTAGTTATTAATGAAAGTATTTTTCATTATTGTAAATACCCAGGCTTTTAAGTTGGTGTAGTCGACAAATTTATCCTTATAAGTAATAGCCTTCAGGTAGGTATCCTGTACAAGATCCAGGGCGCTATCACGGTCGGAGGTCAGACTCATAGCAAATCTTTGAAGATTTGTCTTCATTTCTATCAGGCTACTGTTGAATTCATGTTGTGTCATAACTCTAAGGTTTTTATTGTTGAAACAAATTTATAAGGATAAATAAAGATATGCAAATCTTAATATCTTAAAATCGTTAAATATTGTTCAGTTTATAAATAGTCTTCATTTGTATAATTATGATATTCAGTTAAATATTGTCGAATTTATTATTGCTGTCTAAATATTGTATAAATTGAAGTTTTAAGTTTTGTCTATTTTCAATCCAATTTAATTTCTTCTTAAAATTTGCCGTTATTTGGAAAGAACGAATACTGTACAAATATAAATCATACCATTTGAGGATGGATTAAGAATTGATTAAGGTTCGATTAAGGATAAATTAAAATAGTACCTCATGTATTTCTATAATATTTAACCAACTTTCGTATTTTTAAAGAAAAATGTTATGGATTTCAATATTAAGCTTAATAACGGACAGGTTTTAAGAGGAATGATTCAGAGTCCCGGCCAAAACCTTAAAGCAATAATCGTTTTTGTGCATGGTATTGGTGAGCATATTCATCGCTATGATTACTGGGCCGGCTTATTTAACACGGAAGGGATAGGTTTTGCCGGTGTTGATCTGCCGGGGCATGGTCACTCAGATGGCAAAAGAGGTGATATTAAAAGTTACGTTCTCCTTGAGGAAATGATAGATATAATGATAAAAAGCTGCAATCAGAATTTCCCGGGGTGCCCGGTTTATCTCTATGGACATAGTCTGGGTGGAGGTATTGTCCTCTATTATCTGTTGCATAAATCCGCGAAAGTAAAAGGCGCAATTGTCACATCACCATTTTTGAGGCTCGCTTTTGAACCGCCAAAAATTAAACTCGTTCTGGTTTCATTAATGAAAAACCTGTTGCCAGGCTTAATACAACCATCGGGCCTTGATGCTTATCAAATCTCACAAGATAAGGCTGTTGTTGAAAGATATAAAGCTGATCCTCTTGTTCACGATAAGATTTCAGTCAGATTGTTTGCAGATGCTCTCATGGCTGCAAAGTATTCTTTCGCTCATGCTTCCGAATTGAAAATTCCGGTTCTATTACTCCACGGAAGCGATGACCAGCTTACTTCACCTGAAGGCAGCCGCGAGTTTGCCGGAAAAACAAACATGGCAGAGCTGAAAATTTGGGATGGAGGTTATCATGAATTGCATAATGAACCGTTCAAAGATGAGGTATTTAAGTATATTTTGAACTGGATTAAAAAATAATATTGCGGATTGCGGATTTTGAATTGCGGATTTGGAGTCGAGTATAAAATTCGATCCAAGATCAACAATCCGAAATCGATAATCCGAACCGAGCCAAAGGCGAGCTCGACGAAGTCAAATCCGAAATTAGCATATGGAACTTAGAACCACATTTCGAATAGAACCCTCTCGGGATAAAATCACTTATAATGACCCGGTTATGTTTATTGGCTCATGTTTCGCTTCCTCCATGGGTGCTCAAATGGCGGAGGGCCGCATGCCGGTTATGATCAACCCTTCTGGAGCCGTTTTCAATCCAGTGTCGGTCTGCAATACCCTGGATACTATAACTACTGAAAAGAAGTTTACGCTGGAGGATCTCCATTTTTATGATGGTACATGGGTTAGTTTCAATCACTCTACTGATTTTTCATCGGAAGATGCTTTAAATGTACTCGAAAGGATAAATAAAAGATCACAGAAAGCACTTGAATTTTTAAATACCGCAAGGTTCCTGTTTGTAACATTTGGCACTTCACGGGTTTATAAGTTGAAGAAGTCAAATCTGGTTGTTTCTAATTGTCATAAAATACCCTCTGAGCAGTTCGAAACTAAAATGCTTACGGTAGATGAAATTGTAACATTATGGACAGAGCAGATTGATAAGTTGCATCTGCTCTTTCCCCGGATGCAGATTGTATTTACAATTAGTCCGGTAAGGCACTGGAAGGATGGAGCACATGGAAACCAGGTCAGTAAGTCGGTTCTTTTTGTAGCATTGGAAGAATTGCTTAAACATAAGACTTATTCGAAGTACTTTCCTGCATATGAACTTGTTATGGATGATTTGCGCGATTACAGATTCTATAGCGAGGATATGTTGCATCCGTCAATTTCAGCTGTCAATTATATTTGGGAAGCATTTTCAGAATGCTATTTGGAAAACATCACAATTAACAGGTGGAAAGAGGTTGTTAAAATAACCAAGGCCTTCAGCCATCGTTTTAACAATGACTCTGATATTAAGAAAAAGAATTTTGCAGAGAATATGCTGAAACAGATTTCAGAAATAAAACTCAAAATTCCAACTATCGATCTTTCTATCGAAGAGGATTACTTTCTCAAAATGAGAAAGCTATAATGAATTAAATATCAGAGATTTGAAATAATTTTCTCTTTTTCTTTCCCGAAATGAACATGCTAGTGAATAGATTCTATTGCTTTAATAAAAGCGATTGGATCTCTGGTTATAACCAACTTATCATAAGATTTTTTCGTGACAAATTCTTCCGGGGAGTCGGTAAGAATTATCTTTTTTATCATGAGTGACTTTCCAATGCTGCTGAAGTAGCCTATTTTCTTTTCAGCAAAATCAAAAGCGCTTGAATTCACCACAAGGTATTCAAAAGGCTTGATTTTATGGATCTCTATTACCTCAGATGCCGGAAGAATACCTCCTGTAAAGATCACATCAAAACCGCGTTTCTTAAGAGCATATTTATAAAACAGGAAATTGTTATCTGTAAGATTATCAGATGTATTGATCATTGCTACAGCAGGCCTTGATTTTCCGCTTATCGGTTTGAGTAATGTATCTTCAATAATGATAATCTGTTTGATAGTGTTTCTTACGAATTGTTCCTGGGCCCTTGAAAGACTTCCTGTCTGCCATAGAATTCGGGCTTTTTCCAGTAAGGGGTAAAGATAATTTGAATAGGCATGTTCAATACCCTGATGTTTAATGAACGGGGACAACGCTTCTTTGAATAATGCCTCATTAAATCTTATGGCTGACATCAGAATTTTGCCTGGTTGAAAATTCTGATCCAGGTCATCGTGTTTGCTGCTGACTGTCATTACATGCTGGGTAAGCTCGTCATCATCAAGCCTGGCAATTTTGGATATTTTCAATCCATTCCTGTTTAGATAGGCTACATTAAGAATCTTTTTAAGCTCTGTTTCGCTGTAAGTTCTTATATTCGAATCGGTTCTGTCGGGTTCAAGTATTTTGTACCTCTTCTCCCAAATCCTTATAGTGTGAGCTTTAATACCCGAGAAATTTTCGAGATCTTTTATCGAAAATACATTTACCCCGTCTTCCATTGATAAAAAAGTTATTAGATTACACAATTCATCAACACCATTAACAGCTTAAACAATCATAAAAGCGGATTGTTTATTCAATTTTGAATAAGGAACTCAGATTATTTTTAAATATTGCGGAAAAAATCCCCTAGAATTTCCAACTGACAGCGAAAATAGTAAATTTTGTTTTATTCGGATTGTTCAACCATTATTTTTTTTACTACTTTGAATCCGTCGCTGAAAATAATTGTAACAAGGTACATTCCTCTTTTGGGATTTTCGAGAAAGACCTTTATAAATTGCTGTGGTTCATTATACTGGAGCCTGAGAACATCCTGGCCTATTATATTTGTAATCTTCACGAATGAGATATCCCTGTCGGTCTTAATAGTAAAACTGTTATCTCTGACAGGGACCGGATAAATACTTATACTGACATTGTTTGCTTCCCTTGAATATTCTTTCTGAGCCATAGCTCCAATGGCATTAATAGAATCCTTCTGACCAGAAAGGACTAATGTGAAAATTAATAAGAAGATAAGGAGTAGACTTCTCTTCATAGATCATATTTTGATTACCTCTATCAAATATTGTGCTAAAGTTAGTAATATTTTTTAAAAAAATGCTTTAAAAGTAGTTTTGCTCTCTCAAGATCATCCGGCGTATCAATACTAATACTTTCCCATGATGTGATCGCTGTTCTGATCCGGTAACCATTTTCAATCCACCGGTTCTGTTCAAGTGATTCAGAAATTTCAAGAGGGCTTCGCGTTAATGAAGTTATATTTTTGAGTGTTTCACTTTTATAAGCATAGAGTCCGATATGTTTATAGAAAACATGTTTCTTTGACCAATCACTTCTTTCAGTGTCCCTGATATATGGTATAGCAGCACGGCTGAAATAAATAGCATTTCCTTTTGAATCTAATATTACTTTAGGCTGGTTAGGGTTAAATACATCCTCTCCGGGTTCAACTTTTCTGATAAGAGTAGCCAGCTCAACAGTCTCATCATCAAAGCATTTCATCAGAAGGGCAATTTGTTCGGGTTTAATGAATGGTTCATCGCCCTGGATGTTCACCACTATATCTAATTTTTTATCCGTTTCTTCATTAATCTTCTTTATTGCTTCTGCACAGCGATCTGTTCCGCTCAGGTGATCGGCAGAAGTCATTATCGCTTTTCCTCCAAAATGTGTGACTGCATCAAATATTCTTTTGTCATCAGTCGCTACCCAAACCTCATCGATTATCTTGCTGGCCTGGTCATAAACTCTTTGAATCATTGTCTTATTTCCAATAAGTACCAGGGGTTTCCCGGGAAATCTGGAAGATGCATATCGGGCAGGTATTATTCCGGCAAACTGAAAAAGCTGATCTTTATTCATCTTGCGAATTTACAAAAAATGAATTTCCCAATGTTTTAAAAAAACCTTAAATTCGCAGCATTGTTAAAAGAGGATATGAAAGATCTGCAAAATATTAAACAAAGATTTGGAATAATAGGCAACTTTGAGGGTCTGAACAGGGCTATTGATATAGCCGTTCAGGTTGCCCCGACAGATCTTTCAGTACTTATAACAGGCGAAAGCGGAACCGGGAAAGAGATCTTTCCGCAGGTAATTCATAGTTACAGTACAAGAAAACATGGACAATATATTGCGGTGAACTGCGGGGCAATTCCTGAAGGTACAATTGATTCTGAACTCTTTGGACACGAAAAGGGGTCTTTTACCGGCGCATCAGACAGCAGGAAGGGATATTTTGAAGTTGCTGACGGGGGTACCATTTTTCTGGATGAAGTGGCAGAGTTGCCATTGTCAACACAGGTTCGGCTCCTCAGGGTGCTTGAAACAGGTGAATTTATTCGCGTAGGGTCATCCAAGGTTCAGAAGACGAACGTCAGGGTTATTGCTGCAAGCAATGTTGAAGTGCCGAGAGCCATTGACAACGGCAAGTTCAGGGAGGATCTTTTTTACCGGCTTAATACGGTCCCGATAAAGGTGCCGGCTTTAAGGGACAGAGGAGAGGATATTTTTCTGCTTTTCAGAAAGTTTGCCGTTGATTTTGCTGAAAAATACAGGATGCCAGCCATCAGGCTCGATTCCGAAGCAAAAAATACTCTCCTGAATTATTCGTGGCCAGGCAATGTCAGGCAGCTTAAGAATATAACCGAACAGATCTCAATTATAGAGAATGAGAGAGAAATTGTTGCAATCAATCTTCGAAATTATCTTCCTGACTATGGCGGAGTTAAGCTCCCGGCTGTTATAAGGAAAGATGAAGACAAGTCTTTTTCTTCTGAGAGAGAGATCCTGTACAAGATACTTTTCGAAATGAAAAGTGATATGAATGATCTTAAAAAGCTTGTTTTTGATCTTATCAGACACGGAGATATTGATGGTGTTTTCCATGAGACCAACTCCAGGACCATCAAGAATCTTTTCAGGGAGGCAAAGGAAGAGACCAACCCTCACAATGAACCCGAATCTCCACCTATTGATTTCTCTTCACATAAGAGCATAAACAATATTCAGGATACCGAAGAAATTATTGAGGAATCGCTCTCACTTGCTGACAAGGAAGTGGAAATGATAAAAAAGGCACTTGAAAAGTACAACGGAAAAAGAAAGATGGCCGCCGGGGAGCTTGGTATCTCAGAGAGAACTCTTTACAGAAAGATTAAGGAATATGGAATTGAATCGTAAAAACATAGGTAGGCTTTCTGCTGGCAGACGTTCAGTTGTTATTCTGATCGTATTAATGGCATTGCTGTATGGATGTAAAGTAACATATTCATTTTCAGGAGCCAGCATATCTCCTTTGGCAAAAACATTCAGTATACAATATTTTCAGAATAGGGCGCCTATTGTTCAACCAGGCCTTAGTCAGAATTTAACCGATGCCCTTATCGATAAATGCAAAGCTCAGACTAGCCTGAAATATACCACCTCGGTGGGTGATATGGATTTTGTAGGAGAAATAAAAGATTACAATACCAAACCCCTTACAGTTGGTGCTGATGCCCAGGCAGCAACAAACCGATTTACTATCTCGGTACAAGTTAAATTCACGAATGCTATTGATCCGACCCTGAGTTTCGATCAGACATTTTCAAGGTACGAAGATTATAACAGTAATCTGGACCTGAGCGCTGTTGAGGCAGATCTTTCAAGCAAAATCATTGATATGATTGTTGAGGATATTTTCAATCAGGCTTTTGTAAACTGGTAACGGGTATGAACCGAAATGACTTCCTGAACATGATTGGAAATACTGTCGTGGTTGATCGTCAGATGATCCGGGAGGTTAATGAATTGATAGAAGTTTTCCCCTATTTTCAGAGCGCGCATTTATTGCTGTTGAAGGGAATGTACACAAATGAGGATGTTAAGTTCGAAAATCAGCTCAGGACCTCTGCAATTCACGTTGGTGACCGGGAAGTGCTGTACTGGCTTCTCAATAGCCGGGATTCTTCTGAAAAACAAAAGGCCGGATTAAAGGAACAAAATAATTCCATAAAAGAAATTACTTCAGATACTCAGCAAACTGTTATTGAATCGGCAAGAAACAGTGAGTCTATGATAAATGAAATTGAAAAAAACTATGATGAAACAGAAGACACTGAAAAACCGGAATCTTTCAACCGGAATTCGGCTCATTCAGTGTTGATTGCTACTGAATCGGATGGTACAGAGCCGGCCGGGGTTGTATTCCTTCTCGACGAAGAAACTTCGCCCTCCGATGACAAGGTATTCTTTATGGATCCAGGTTTCTTACTGCCGGATCGTTCTGATCTTCTGGAGCTTGACCTAGATGATGATGCAAAATTATTGGACAGCAAAAATACATTTTCTGACGAATCTGATAAAACCGGAAAAAATTCGAATAAGCTGTTTCAGTCAGAGCTCATAGACAAGTTTATAATTGCCAATCCCAGGATTGAGCCGAATAAGGATAAAACAAACGTTTCCACTGAAGATATCTTCAAGCCTTTCGTGGAAGAATCAGCCGGTTTGGTTACCGAAACACTTGCAAAAATTTATGTAAGTCAGGGCTATTACTCAAAGGCAATAGATATTTATGAAAAATTAAGTTTGAAATTTCCGGAAAAAAGCAGTTACTTTGCGTCTCAAATTGAAAAAGTTAAAGAATATATAAAAAAGTGAACAGATGGGAATTTATATTTTTGTTTCAGTATTAGTTATAATTGCATGCATTTTACAGATATTAATCGTATTGGTTCAGAACTCGAAGGGGGGAGGGCTTGCTGCTAATTTTACATCAGCGGGTCAGTCAATGGGTATCAGGAAGACAGCAGATTTCCTTGAAAAGTCTACATGGACACTTGCCGCAGCAATACTTATCCTTTGTGTGGTTGCAACCGCTTCCATACCTCGAGGCTCAGTTTCAGGCCGTTCCAGAATTGAAGAGCAGATAAAGAATACAGTTGATCCGAATGCAATTCCAACTCTTCCGACAGCTGTTCCACCGGCATCTACGACTACTCCGACAAGTAGCCAGAGTAAACCGGCAAAATAATCTGCCTTGATGAGATAGATCATAAAAGTGTCAGTTTGTCACATACTGACACTTTTTTTTATTGAGGTTACACAAAATGACATTTTTTTCAATTTGGCATGGAATATGTTCAACGAGGAAGTCGGAAAATGATGTTTAACTTTAAAACTAGATAAAATGGCACAATTAAAAGGGAAAATTTTAGCAGGAAAGGTTCTTGTGAAACCAAATGAAGCTGAAGAAAAAACTGCAAGTGGAATTATAATACCTGATTCCGCAAAGGAAAAACCCCGTCAGGGTAAAGTAATACTTGTTGGCGCTGCAAAGAAAGATGAAGAAATGGAAGTAAAGAAAGGCGATGTTGTTCTTTATGGTAAATATGCAGGTCAGGAACTAACCATTGATGGCGAAGATTATCTTCTTGTTTCACAGACAGATATCCTTTTTATAGCTTAATTTTTAGGAAACTTAATAAAATCATAATGATATGGCAAAAGAGATTAAATTCAATATCGATGCACGAGCTCTTCTTAAAGAAGGCGTTGATCAGCTGGCTGACGCAGTTAAAGTGACATTGGGACCTAAAGGTCGTCATGTGGTACTTGAGAAAAAATATGGCGCCCCTCAGATAACAAAGGATGGTGTAACAGTTGCTAAGGATATCGAACTTTCCGACCCTTACAAAAATCTGGGCGCCCAGATGGTGAAAGAAGTAGCCTCAAAAACCGGCGATATTGCCGGTGACGGTACTACCACAGCCACCGTTCTTGCACAGTCTATTATCAATGTAGGACTGAAGAATATTACTGCAGGTGCAAATCCTATGGATATTAAAAGAGGTATCGACAAAGCTGTCGAAAAAATTGTTGCACATCTTAAATCACAAGCTAAAGTAATAGGTGACGATCTTGGCAAAATTGAACAAGTTGCAAGAGTTGCTGCAAATGACGATCAGGAGATAGGTAAGCTCATTGCTGAGGCTATGGGTAAAGTTCATAAAGAGGGTGTTATAACAGTTGAGGAATCTAAAGGAACTTCAACCTCAGTTGAAGTTGTTGAAGGTATGCAGTTCGACCGCGGATATATTTCAGCCTATTTTGTAACAAATGCTGAGAAGATGGAAGCAGATCTTGAGAATCCATACATTCTTATTTATGACAAAAAGGTATCAACAATGAAGGATATGCTGCCAGTTCTTGAAGCTACCGCTCAGACAGGTCGTCCTCTTTTGATTATTTCAGAAGATGTTGAAGGTGAAGCTCTGGCAACTCTGGTTGTTAACCGTTTACGTGGTTCGCTGAAAGTTTGTGCTGTTAAAGCTCCCGGATTTGGCGACAGAAGAAAAGAGATGCTTGAAGATATAGCCATTCTGACAGGTGGTTCGGTTATTTCAGAGGAGAAAGGTTTGAAACTGGAAAATACTACTCTAGACTTGCTTGGTACAGCAGAAAAAGTTACGATAAATAAAGAAAATACAACTATTGTGAACGGATCTGGTGACAAAGCTATGATCAAAGCTCGTATCGCTCAGATCAAACAACAGATGACAACAACCACTTCTGACTACGATAAAGAAAAATTGCAGGAACGTCTGGCTAAATTGGCAGGTGGTGTTGCTGTTCTTTATATAGGAGCTTCTTCTGAAGTTGAAATGAAAGAGAAAAAAGACAGGGTTGACGATTCACTTCATGCAACCCGCGCTGCAATTGAAGAAGGTATTGTTCCAGGTGGCGGTGTAGCATATATACGTGCAATGAGTGCCCTTGAAGGACTCAAAGGTGATAATGAAGACCAGACAACAGGAATCGAAATTGTAAAACGTGCAATTGAAGAACCTTTGCGCCAGATTGCTATCAATTCAGGCAAAGAGGGTGCAGTCGTTGCCCAGAATGTAAAATCAGGCAAAGGGGACTACGGATACAATGCACAAACCGATAATTATGAAAAGCTTTATGCTTCAGGCGTCATAGATCCTGTTAAAGTTGTCCGCGTTGCTCTCGAAAATGCTGCTTCAGTTGCCGGTATGTTCCTTACTACCGAAGCTGTAGTTGTTGAGGTAAAAGAAGATTCTCCGGCAGGTCCTCCTCAGGGAATGGGCGGTGGCATGCCAGGAATGATGTAAAATTTTTTACATAATAAATATTAATAGAGACAGGTCTCAGACCTGTCTCTATTTTTTTATATAACCCCGACTTTTTACCCCCCAACCCCCCAAGGGGGGCTTCAAAATGAGGGTTTTAAAAGTCCCCCCTGGGGGATTTAGGGGTGAAATAAACTCAGAAAACAGAATTACTCGACAGCATGCTGTCGAGTAATTATAAAGGCAAGGTTTTGGGCGGATTTTTTATATATTTGCACCTGATTTAAAGCAGACTTGTTTGATGAACAATATCCGGAATTTCTGTATTATCGCTCATATTGATCATGGTAAGAGTACACTGGCAGACCGGTTACTTGAAAAGACAAATACAATAACTGAAAGGGAATATCAGGCTCAGGTTCTCGATGATATGGATCTTGAAAGAGAGAGAGGTATAACCATCAAGAGCCATGCTATTCAGATGGAGTATTTTCACGACAGTAAAAAATATATTCTTAATCTGATTGATACTCCCGGGCACGTTGACTTTTCATATGAAGTATCGCGATCAATAGCAGCCTGTGAAGGTGCTTTGCTTGTTATAGATGCCACCCAGGGAATACAGGCACAGACAATTTCGAATCTTTATATGGCCATCGACCATAATCTTGAAATAATTCCTGTCCTCAATAAAATGGATATGGCAAGTGCAATGCCTGAAGAGGTTAAGGATCAGATTGTTGATCTCGTAGGTTGTAAAAGGGAAGATATCATTGAGGCAAGCGCAAAAACAGGTATGGGAGTTGAAGAAATACTTCGGGAAATAGTAATGCGTATTCCTCCTCCGGAAGGCAGTCCGGAAGCTCCTCTGCAGGCACTCATCTTCGATTCAATCTTCAACTCTTTCAGAGGTATCATAGCTTATGTTAAAATTGTAAACGGGACAATACGGAAGGGTGACAAAGTAAAATTTGTTAATACCGATCATGAATATAATGCTGAAGAGATAGGTGTATTAAAACTAAGACCTGACCCCCGCGATATTATGCAGGTGGGTGATGTAGGGTACATAATAACAGGTGTAAAAGTTTCTTCTGAAGTCAAGGTAGGAGATACAATTACTCATGTAAAAGATCCATGCGAAAAAGCAATATCCGGATTCGAGGACGTAAAACCCATGGTGTTTGCCGGAATTTACCCGGTTGACGCTGATGATTATGAGGATTTGAGAATCTCTATTGAAAAGTTGCAGCTGAACGATGCTTCACTGTCATTTATCCCCGAATCATCAGCAGCACTCGGCTTTGGTTTCAGATGCGGTTTCCTCGGTTTGCTTCACATGGAAATTATTCAGGAACGTCTTGACAGGGAGTTTGATATGGATGTTATTACAACTGTACCTAATGTTTCATTTAAGGCTTATACAACCAAAGGTGAAGAAATTGATGTTCATAACCCTTCAGGTCTTCCTCCGGTTAATCATCTGGAACGTATTGAAGAACCTTATATTATTGCCCAGGTCATTACATTATCAGAATATGTCGGCTCAATTATGAATCTTTGTATCGACAGGAGGGGTATTTTAAAGAACCAGGTATACCTTACACGTGACAGGGTTGAACTGACATTTGAGATGCCTCTGGCTGAGATTGTCTTCGATTTTTATGATAAGCTTAAGAGCATTTCCAAGGGTTATGCATCATTTGATTATTATTATACAAGCTATCAGAAAGCAGATCTAGTAAGACTTGATATTCTTCTGAACGGAGAGATGGTGGATGCGCTTTCAACGCTTATTCACAGAGGACATGCATATGAGTTTGGACGTAAGATGTGCATTAAGCTGAAAGAGCTGATACCCCGTCAGCAGTTCGATATTGCAATACAAGCAGCTATCGGGGCTAAAATTATTTCCCGCGAAACAGTTAAGGCTGTAAGAAAAGATGTGACGGCAAAGTGCTATGGAGGTGATATAACAAGAAAAAGGAAACTTCTGGAAAAACAGAAAAAAGGGAAAAAACGAATGCGACAGGTAGGAAATGTGGAAGTTCCGCAGCAGGCATTCCTGGCAGTTTTGAAACTTGATTAAAATCTTAAATTTTACTCTGTGAAACTCTGTGCTTCTCTGTGCTTCTCACTGCAAGTTCTTATTTTTTTATTACACAGAGCCACAGAGTGACCACAGAGGCCACAGAGAAGAGGATCAACTAATAAGTTTATACCCTCTCCCGTGAACATTTAAAATTTTAACTGAAGGATCTTTTTTAAGATATTTTCTTAACCTTGTAATATAAACATCCATACTCCTGGCATTAAAGTAGTTATCATCAATCCAGATGGTTTTCAAGGCATAGTTTCTTTCCAGTATCTCATTCCCGTGCCGGCACAGAAGCTCAAGAAGCTCTGATTCCTTGGTTGTCAGTTTTATAGTCAGACCTCCGTATACCAGCATCTGTTTCAGAGGATCAAATGAATATCCACCAATTGTAAAAAATTCATTATTTCTGGTCACTGCAGGGCCGGTTGTCCTTCTGAGTATCGCTTCAATGCGGTAAAGAAGCTCCTCCATTGAAAAGGGTTTTGTGATGTAATCATCAGCTCCTGTTTTGAAGCCCTCAATTATATCCTCTTTCTGGTTCTTAGCAGTAAGGAATATAATAGGTATATTAGGATTTGATTGACGAATCTCACCAGCAAGTGTGAGTCCGTCCATTTCAGGCATCATAATATCCAGTATGCAAAGGCTAAACGATCCCGCCGGGAATGCTTTAAGAGCGGTACTCCCGTTGGTAAACAGGACAGTCTCATAGTTCTTAGCTGTCAGGTAGCTCTGCAACAGGATTCCGAGGTTTTTGTCATCTTCTGCAAGAAGGATTCTCATATTATTCATTTTATTCTGTTTTGTGGAAGAAATAACGTGAATTTTGTGCCTTTGTTTACTTGACTTTCTGCTTTAATTGATCCGTTATGTTCATCAATAATTTTCTTAACATAACTTAAGCCAAGACCGAACCCTTTAACATTATGCACATTTCCTGAGTGGACGCGGAAAAATTTGTCGAATATCCTCCTAAGATTTTCTTTACTGATCCCTATGCCCTTATCATCAATAGTAATCATGATGCCTTTCTTGTTGTTCCATGTCGAAACTGTTATATCAGGCTTGTCCTTTGAATATTTTATCGCATTATCAATAAGATTTGAAATTGAATTCAGGAAATGAATTTCATCAATATAGACAAAAGTCCTTGTTGCCTTTAAGTCGGTCGTAATCATTCCATTGCGGTTATCGATCTGAAGAGCAAAATTTTCTACAGCCTTCTCAATTACACTGTGAACATCTGTCTCAACCAGGTGAAGTTTCATTTTTATCCTTTCAAAGATTGCCATCTGGAGAACTTTTTCAACTTGAAACTTCAGTCTCATGCTCTCATCAGAAATCACCTTTGCGAGCCCGTCTATATTCTTATCCTTTTCAGCTATTGTTTTGTCAGCCATCATCTGGGAAGCGAGAGATATAGTTGATATTGGCGTTTTAAGCTCATGTGTCATATTATTTATGAAATCATTCCTGATTTCTGAAATCTTTTTCTGACGAAAGATTACAATAAATGTTCCTGTTGAAAGAATAAGTAATATAAGCGTAAAAAGCAATGTTATAAAGCCCAGGTTCCCGATTTTTTCAAACTTATAGTGTTGTTCCTGAAGACAATATAACACTATCTGATTCTGGCTTGGAACAGGATCATTGGGGAAAAGCTGTATAATGAATTTATTTGTGCCTGGTTTGTCATTATAGCCGGGAGTTTTCCAGATAGTGCCATACCGGCCGGAACGTATTGAGAACTCAAAATCGAGATATATTCCAACATTATTCAATGCAGTGCGGAGCTCATCTTTAAGTTTTTCAGGGTTTATTCTTTCTCTGATATCGGGGGTATTACGCAGAATTTTCTCCATTATTTTCTCCAGGGAAACAATCTTATTGGTCACCCTTCCCTTAATTTCTGAATTTGCGATCTGCGATGAAGGTTCAGTTGCTTCATCTGTCGAGAAAGTAGAGATATTTTCAGATGATAAATATATTTTATGGCCAGAACTTGTAATGGCAATGGGTTTTCCGGGATTATTTAATCCATACATTTCAAGAAGCGCTGAATTGGATTGATATCTCTGCAGTTTTTTTGCCAGCGGAGAATTAGAAGGAACTATTGCAGTAACTGAATCTGTCGATGCAGGATCAATATCCTCAACGATATTCTGGATTAATTCCTTTTCCTCAAGACCGAGGACAACCGATTCAAGAGCTTTATTGGCAAGATAACGGAATTGCTGATCGGTCACTGCAATCGCACCCCTTATCCAGTATAATTGTATAAGGATCAGACCTGAGATGGCAAGGAAAAAAAAGACTGCAAGTAATACTATGGTAATCCGCTTCATACAAATGCAAAAGTACTTGTATACATGTTAATTAATTGCACTTTAACTTTCTTTAACAGAAACTAGTGTGGAATGGGCTAAAGTTTGGAGTGCCTAAAGTTAATGAAGAGAGAAGTTACTATAAGTAGTAACTCCAGTCACTCTAGGCATTCCAGACACTTTAGGCACTTATTTTAACTTTAACATATCATTAAAGTATTGTTAATTTTCAGCTATTTAGCTAAAATCATTTTTTTATCCCGGGAATGGGTGATACCTAAAATCCGCAGGTCTCAAATATGAATCGTAATATGGTGATAGTAATATATTTACTACTTTTTTAAAAAATATTTTTACGCCATCTTTTAAATCAAACATTAATTTATTTATATTTTACAAACGAGCACTTTTAAACAAAACTTAACCAGCTTTGTTTAATAAAAAAAATAAAAGGGAGGCCCAAGCCTCCCCAAGTGATTCGGCAAACTACCCTACTAATACCCAAAACCTAAAGGCTCTGGCTCTCTTCGGATAAACTCGCTTGCCATTCTGCATTTTGGATCTGCAGAAAACAAGTTTGTACAATTTGCCATTGCGTAATTCGACCATTGTAAACGAATCCTTTCTTCTTGGGTTTTTCGGGCACACCAAGAGGCCCTTGGGGCTTAGCCCCTAAAAGAAACCCCGGGACTTGGGTCACCGGGGATCCTAAAAGTTTTCTGCCTTTCAGATTTCCATTTCAGGTTTTTTGATTGGCAAGGAAAAGTTCCTTTGTTCGAATTACGCTTGGTAAAGATATAATAATCAAAATATAAAGTCAAGCATTTATGGACTTATTTAACTGCCAGTAATAAAATCTCAAATATTTCAGAGAAATTACTATACAATTTTCTATACAGGAATAGTCATTTGTATGGTTTGATGGTAGTTTTCTGTTCTAATCCCACTTAAAGAAAAGATTGTCAAATTAAAAATGAGTAGGTTCAAAAGAAACTTAGCTTCATTTCCCCACTGCTTCTAAATTATGCCACGTTCTACCAGTTGATTCAGTAACTAAAACAGAGAATTTTTTGCCAACTTTTTCTGCTGCCCTTTTAGCGGATTCAAAAACTTGATCTCTTGTATAATTTCCCTCTTTATTATATTCTGCAGTAGGCATATGATACTTTTTCCCATCTTCGGAAACAATTATTCGGGTAAAATTTTCTTTTTCCATTTCTGAATGTAGTTTTTCATAGTCAGACTCTAAGCTTGCAGAATGTAATTCAACCCTTGTTGTAAACTTTGCCATGATTTTTGATTTTAGTTTAACATTGAACTTTCAGTCAGTAAATTTATAAAACAATGGATTCAAAGTCAAGTTTATTTGTTTTGGTAGTTGTTAATTTTTTGTTTTATAAAATTATCTTATCTAAATTTGATATCGGCAGCATTTTCTTCATATGCAGACACTGACTATTCACTACTGCGGTAACTCAACTCAGCCAGGAAATGCTGCTTTTTATTTTGGCGAAAATCAGATTTTTAAAACGCGTTTTATCTAGGAGGCTTAGCACTTGCTAATTTATCCTTTGCACGATCATCTTCCAAACCTAAATTAGCTATTTCACTAGCTATAGTGTTTTTTTTGAACAGTATATCTTTCTCAAATTGAATTAATTCACGGGAAACATTCCCTATGTGTTTCTGCTTTTCATAAGGTAGTAATGGGATGCGCTGATTTCGTATGAGATTCCAATCCACATAGTGTCTTCCAAACCCAGTTGTATGTGAAAGCCATTCAGCAACCACAGCAGAAGTACGGAGTATTGAGCAAATATACATTGGATCTATAGTATCTATCTTAGTTGCTTTGAGCCGCAATACGGTAAATGCCTGAGAGATTAAAAGGTCCTCCATTCCTTCTGGCATTACGCATACTGCTTTATTTATTGCATTGATATTACTGATTACAATATCATTTTTTTGTGCACTAAATACGCTTGTATAAGATACTTCTTTCCCTAGCGCTGTATCACCCACTTCTGGTTTGCCTTCATAAGTAATTCTGAGAAATTTATAACGAGTATCTGGATCAAGGACAATTTCCTCTTTTATTGGATCAAAAAGATTTTCAATAGTTTTAGAATCTGCCCCAACCTTTTTCCATGTTTTTTCCAACTCAAGTACTGAGTAGGGTAATAAATGTTTTGCGTCCAATCTCCCATTTAATTTATCTGGAGATACAATCCAAGTACCTTTAATTCCCTGAAGAAACAAGTTAAACTCAGAAACGATATTTTCCATCTCATTTATTGCAAGGTTTTTAGCATTCTCGGCATCACTAGCCCTTGTTTTTGGAGGAACATCATCACGGCCAATGTATCTACTTTCATAAACGAAACACCCTTGCTGTGCCTCATCTTGATCTCTTTTCTTTATTAGATAAATTATTGATGTTTTTGCTCGGGCACCTGACCGTCGGAATGCATCACCATGTAAGCTAATCACTGCTTTTATTATAAAATGTTCTTTAATAAAACTACGTACATATGGAAAGTTTTTCCCTGCAAGAACACTATCATCAATTACAGTAATAAGTCGTCCTCCTGGTTTAAGTACATTTAAATACCTTTCAATAAAAAGGACAGACGATCTAATAGAATTTCTTTTTTTACCTTCATAACTAGTGTTATGTTAATTACAAA
>PMIJ01000113.1 GCA_003157015.1 Bacteroidales bacterium | reverse complement strand
GAAAATCGGTAATTAACGATGCAGAAACACTTGCATTCCTATTTACCGAAAACCTTCATTTGTAATTACCGCTTACAATAAATTGGTAAGAGATTGTATAAGCAGAATCTACTGTATAAAACCCGAACAAATTGACTACATCTCACCAGTCATACTAAATTGTACATATATGACTTAATCACAAACTTTTAACTTCAGCCTTTTGTGGTTAATCATGTCTGGCTAACACTGGTCAAAGCTGACGGTTTTTCCAGTATCAAGTATCCAAAGCCAAGCGTCACCAATTTCTTCGTCTTGAACTATTTCCGAGAATGTAAATCTGAAATTCTGTAAAATTTTGGTTGAAGCGTTGTATTCGGGTACTGTTTTTGCTGTAATTATTACAGTGGGGTCAGTTTGATTGGCAATTGAAATTAGTTCTTTACAGGAAAAAGATGCTATTCCTTGTCCTTCAAATTCTTTAAAGGTATAATAAGCAATTTCTACCTTACCATCTTTGGGTTGTCCAGTGAAACCACAACAGCCGACAATTTGGTTTTCTCTTAAGACAAAATAACCTACCCAAGGCAAATTATAACCAATCTTCTGGTAGTAGTCCTCATATATACTAATTATTTTTTGACAGTCTACGGAAGCAAATAATTCATTTGCCTTGTTCTCTTTTATGTTTATAACTTTTAATTCCATTTTAACTTCACGATAATTTTAGTGTGTCGTTCAGTCTTCTTACTACTAAGAATATTTGGCTATTCGTGGTGCAGTGTTTTGTAAAAGCGATTGTGTCTATCGTTCAAAACTTGACTTTGAGAACTGAACTTGCATAATCCTCTGAAACCCACATTAAGAATTAGCCATTGTAGGTTGCCGTTTTAGTTTTTATTCATTTTTATACTTTCTTCAAGAACCATTTTTAAATTGTCCCAATCATTTGTCCCAATTTGTATCACGCCTTTTTTATCTCTTATTTTTATCTCAATCGCATGTCTGCCACTCGCACTATATAACAAACCCTTTGGAATCATCCTAATACCATATCCATAATACACAGGATATTTTGTCACACTTATTGAATCAATCGCAGACAAATCAATCTTTTTAGTATAAAATCCAATACCAAATTTTATTTGAATTTGGTTATCAGAAACTATTACGGTCATTCCATAAAACCCAAGAAAAAATACGATAAAAAGTATCAATAATAATATATATCCTGTTGTATCAATCGGATTATTTCCCCACTTATAAATATAAGCTAAAGTAATCAAGCCAATAATAATCAGAAACACTATAACAATGACCCATGCAAATTGGAACTTTTCGTATTGTTTCATAAAATAAATTATCCTTATCTAAAAACTTAAAAGAAAGGCGACACTTTGATGACGTAACCTACGTTTGCAATACAATCCTGTTGGGCAGGATAAGAAGGAATGTGTCGCCTTATAATTCTTGTAAGAAAATATGGTTAATAACCGTGACATTACCAAATTTACATTAATTAAACCGAGAAGTCAATTTTTTATGGATAGTTTGATATTCTTTTTAAAGTAAATTGTCACTTTTTTGTCATGAGGTTTATTCGCATATAATCAGCAATTAGTTGTTCGTTACAGTTACTGCTTTTTGAAAGAGAATTAATAATATTATTCTGTTCAGATACTGTTTTATTTTGACTTAATTTTTTCTTTGCCTGAAGGTCTGTAACAACAACTTCAAATGCAACAATTCCTTTTGACATTTCCAATTTGTACTCTTCTGGTAAATTATTCCATTGCTGTTCATAATCAATTTCGTAATTGTCAATGGTCGATTCAAGTATCTTAAATACTTTATCAGTTTCAGTAATTATTTTACCTTCCCCGTATGCATGAACTGAAATGTAGTTCCAGGTTGGTACATTGAGTACTTGGTCATAGTTTCTGGGTGAAATATAAGCATGAGGTTCACTTAATATTATTAAAATCTTATTCTTTTCAATGTCCTTCCATTGTTCGTTTGACTTTGCAAAATGTGAAGTCAGAAGAATTTTATCCTCCTTAATTGATACAAGAAATGGCAGATGTGTCCCAATAGGGAGATTATCTCTTGATGTAATTATAGTTCCAAAGCTAAATTGCTTCATAAAGGCAACAATTTCGTCCCTGTCTTTAAACAAATTTATTTTAGGAATATACATAATTAAAATATTCAAATTATGGTTAAATATTCAAAATAATATCGTTCAAGAGTGTGAAATTTGAGAATTAAAATTATCAGATTATCCTAATAAAGTTAAAAGGTACATCTAATTTTGAAGAAAAAATTGTCCCTTTTTCGAGCATATCTTCATCTTCATCCGTGTAGTACCAGTTAATTATGAACTTTTTACTATTTTTCTTGAGATGAATATGTGTAATTTTACGAATTAAATCGAGTAAGTATTTAGAGCCAACACTGTTAATATATTCAAGAGAAATTTCGACACAGGTAATTTCAGCAGGATTTTTAAAATATTCATTTATCCATTTCTCTATTGGAATAAAGAAGTCCTCGGCATTTTCAGGAATTAGCCGACCTGTTATTTTAACAATCCCTTTCGGGTCAAGAATGACCTCTGGTGTGTTTTTTGTGGGTAATATTATTTTCTGATTTTCTGACAAAATTATATCAATTATTGAAAATTGTTTACTGACTCATTCCTGTAATTTTTGTTTCCTCCTTCACATATTTACTTAATGGTTTCGCTGTTCATAATACCTACATGATATGCATCATTTTCAAAGTTACAGTATTCTATAATATGAAATTGTTTTTTAACAGGATTTAGTTACAAGCGGCTTTAATAATATCCCAAAAAATCGGTTACTCGTTTTTAACTAAAAAGGTGGTACATGTTATATCGCTTTGTTTAATCATGTTTGGGGGTTGGAATGTAACTCATCTTACTTGTATTATCGCATGACCATAAATGGCTTAAAAGAAAGGCGACACTTATTTGAAATGTGAAAGTCAATTTCTGAAGTACTATCCTGATGGGCAGGCATTAAGAGATAGTGTCGCCTTATGAAAATATTTTAATTTTTTCTTCTTTAAAAAGCAGTTCCCCGATTCATCAAATAAACTTGTATACTGCGAAACGAGGAACTGCTTGAAACCTAAACCCTATAACTTTATGAAACCTATGGCTAATTTACAAAATATTTGATTATCAGAAAACTAATTTTTAGGAATATAAAAATAGAAAATAAGATATGTTTCGTTCATTTTCACCCTGTTTCTTGAGTTTTTGTGGATGTAACACTTTTAAAACTCATGAACTCTTCAAAATGGTTTTATATTGATGATATTAATAAGTGAATAAGTGTTCAGGTTGCTCTTACGATTTAGTTAACGCATCTTCCATCCATCCAAGTTGATTTAAGGTCTACGGATTTTTATTTGGCTTTTGTCATTGTCTTTCATAACTTTATCATAATAAATAACTATCATGGCAAGTCTCTTCAAAGGAAAGCATTTGTTGAATTAGCTTCACATGATCAGTTTGGATTAAAGGTAAAACTGCCTAATGGTAATGTTGCAAGCAGGGTATTGCCAGTTCGGATATATGACTTGGACACTAATGATATTAAATTATGTGAATCCATTCTGGGAAGCGTGCTTCGCAGTATTGATTTTATCTATAAATCTTCTTGAGTCAACAGACCCTTAAACCAATCGGATAATCCCGAAAAAAATCTTAACAAGACATACTACCGTGATCAGATCAATAAAGTTGCAAATTCAATAAAGGAGATTATAACTGCTATTGGACAACCGATTCCACAAAAAGAAGAAGTACCAAGGGATGTTTTTAACTCAATATCAGTACCTCAAAAAAATAGCAAAACAAAAATCATAATTACTGCTGTTATTGTTCTTGCACTTATTGTAGTACTTGGCTATTTCTTAATCCCATCACTTTCTAAACAAAAAGAGCAGCTTGAAAAATCTATTGCAGTATTACCATTTAGAAATGACAGCCATGACCAAGAAAACACTTATTTCATCAATGGCATAATGGAAGAGGTTAATAATAATCTTCAAAAGATAAGTGATTTCAGCAGGGTTATTTCACGCAATTCAGTTGAACAATTCAGAAACAATACTACAAAATCAATGTTTGAAATAGCAAAAAGACTGAATGTAAATTACATCGTTGAAGGAAGCGGACAAAAATATGGCAATAAATTTGTTCTTAGGGTACAATTAATTGTTGCTAATAACGAAAAACATTTATGGGGTAAATCATATGATCGTGAAATACAGGAAACAAGTGATATTATTGGTATTCAAAGTGAAATAGCACAGGCAATAGCAGCAGAACTGAAATCAATTATAACCCCTGAAGAAAAACAACTCATTAATAAAATACCAACTACCAACCTGACAGCGTATGATTTTTACAAACAGGGAAGAGAGGAATATGCAAAGTGTCGCTGCAAAAAGCCGAAGATTTATATCATAAAGCATTGAAATATGATTCAACATTTGCTAAGGCGTATACAGGTCTGGCAATGGTATATTGGGACAAGCACATTTCAAAAGAATATTTCACAAAGAATTTTATGGATTCTGTTAGGATACTAATAAATTTTGCTCTTTCCTTTGATAATCAATTATCAGAAGCATATACTTTAAGAGGAAGATATTATAGTGAAATTGGGAAACCAGAACAGGCTATTGAAGAATTTGATAAAGCCATAAAACTCAATCCAAACGATTGGATAGCTTACAAAGGAAAAGGAGACTTCTATTTTGCTAACAACTTTGTTAATAGTATTAATTATCTTCAAAAAGCTGTATCCATTAACCGTGGGCGAGAATTACCCTCTTTATTAGGAGATATTGCATACGTATATCTTAGTGCTGGATTTCCTGATAAATCTAAGCAATGTTATCAGGACAAATTGAAATTGGACGGTGATTCATTGGCATATTATGCTGGTTTACAAAATGATGAATTGTGGGTGGGTAATTTTAATAAATCTATTGAATATGGGGAAAAAGGTTATGTGATTGATTCAACCAATGATTTAATACTGCTTAATTTAGGACACAATTACGCATTCCTTGGTCAGTTTAAAGAATCATTAAAATATTATAAAAAGTGGCTTGAAAGATTGAAAGCTCAGGGAGAAATAAATTTAAACAATATGTATCGTATAGGATATGCTTACTGGCAATGTGGGTATAAAGAAGAAGCTGAATACTGTTTTAATGAACAAGTAGAATATTGTAACAGGTCAATTGAATTGAAGCGATGGTATGGAAATATTGCAAATTATGATCTTGCGGCTGTTTCTGCTTTCAAAGGAGAGAGGGATAAAGCATATAAAAACTTGAGAATTTTTGATCAACGACTGAGTAAAGCATTATGGATACCTCAAATAATGTTAATAAGAACTGATCCATTTTTTGACAGCATCAGGAATGAACCAGAGTTTAAGCAGATAGTCAAGGATGTGGAAATAAAAAATCAAGCAGAACATGAGAGAGTGAGGAAATGGCTTGAAAAGCAGGGGATGCTGTAATATTTAAGAAACCAAGTTCATAACTAACCAAATAATCGGACTATATTCTAATACCTCAAATACAGGGAAGTGTTACCATCTTTTTTAATCCAAATTTTATTTGTTATTATTTGGGAGAGGTGACCTCAACATAAACACTCGCATCATTTGCTTTATTCGCCTTGGTGGCTTCGATCATCAATCTTATGTTCATGAAGTAGCATATTTCTAACCATATTCTAACTTAACTGATGTAAATGTATATAAAAAATTTGTAATAGGGACCTTGCTTGCAACGTCCCTATTGTTTTATATCCCCTGTTTTTTGTTAACTCTATATTTTGAATATGCCAGAAACGAAAGCGCTGCCAGAGCAATGACAATTATATAAACATATGAGGGTACAGGAGAGGAATCTCCTGAAGCATACGAGTGCATGCCCGACAAATAATAGTTCACTCCGAAATAGGTCATTAGAACAGAAGAGAAGGCAAAAAGGGAAATCAGATTGAAAGTGAAGATATCTTTCATTCCGGGTATCCTCCGGCTATGAATTACTATACTGTAAATAATAATGGTGATTAATGACCAGGTCTCCTTCGGATCCCAGCCCCAGTATCTCCCCCACGACTCGTTTGCCCATACTGCTCCCAGGAACGTTCCTATTGTAAGAAAATATAATCCGAGAGTAAGGGTTTTAAAATTTATAACAGTCAGTTCATCAATTGTTTTCGCGATTCTCTCACGGTTTGAATTGTTTGATAATGAAAGAAGTATTAATACTATTAGCCCCAGTATAGCACCGAGTCCCAGGAACCCGTAACTGCCTGTAATAACGGAAACATGCAGGGTAAGCCAGTATGACTTAAGAACCGGCACTAGATTGGTGATCTCCGGATCCATGAAACTAAGATGAGCAACCATCAGAGTCATTGATGCCAGTATTGCAGTCGCTGAAAGAGCAAATGCCGATTTCCGGCTAAAAATAAATCCTGCCAGGAGTGTTGCCCATGAGATAAAAATCATAGATTCATATCCGTTGCTCATAGGAGCATGACCTGCAATATACCACCTGAGACAAAGTCCCAGAGTGTGAAACAGGAACCCGGTAAATAACAGCCATCCGAGAATCTTTATGAATAAAGAAGTTTCTTTCTTACCCTTGATCACCATGGTAATCAGCCCAATAAGCATTATCAGACCAACTGTTGCATAAAAGGGAAAGAGACGTTCAAATATGCCGAGTTTATAATACAGTAATTCAGCATTGGTTTTAGACTCAGAAGGTAGAGAATACAGTGAAAATTTTTTCTGATATGCAGTTATAGATTCTGAAATCTGGCGGACTGTGACCAGATTATTAGTCTGAAGTGCATCTGATAAACCCGGCATTATTCCCTTAAGGAAGAGAGAATCTTCCTTACTTGTAGCCTTCTGAAGTGCCTCCTGAGGCTGGCCCCAATCGCTCGTTCCATTCTTCAATGGGAATAGCTTCATAAAGTCGCCTTTGTATATCATGTAAATTATATTAACCCGCTCATCGATTTTCATCAGATCTTTATCCATTTTGCTCCTTTCCTCCGGAGCTTTCGAATAAGCAGTATTAACTTCTTCAGAAATTTTGTAGCTGCCATTGCCTTCAATACTCACAAGGTCGGAAAATGAAGCATATTTCCCGCTTATACTCAGTTTCTTTCTGATATCTGCATTAGAAATGCTAATCATCGGAACATCCTTCCAGTTATTAAAATCAAAATATAATCCAAGGAAGACCTGCATGGATGAAAGTCCTTCAAATTCATTTTCTCTTGTTACCTTTCTGAGAATATCGTTACTCAACGTAAAAAGTGGCTTGGTTCTACCCTTCTGATCCTGAACAAGTACTTTACCAAACTCATTGGCGATAGATTTTTCAGGAACCAGTTTCTGGGCATTTACATTTAAAGCACCAGAAAGGAAGAAAATAATAAGAATAACCGGAGCGATTTTCCTGATTGCCGAGTTCCAGTAACCGGCATTAACATTGCGAAAAACCGAGTTTTTGTTAATCAATGAAAGAATAATGAAAAGGAATAACAATGCATAACCTGAATATGTGACAAGCATCCCTGCCTGATCGTGATTTACTGATAAAATGGTGCCTTTTTCATCGTGGTCATAAGAGGACTGATAAAAACGATAGCCCTTGTATTTAAGAATATTATTCATGAAAATCATGAAAGGTTTTTTAACATTTTCTATTTTATCCAATAGCACAACATCGCTCTTATAACCAGAAGGGCTGGAAGAACCCGGGTATCTCTCAAGAATAAAATCATTAAGCTTAATTGAAAATGGAAGTGTTATTGATTTTGATCCATAACTAAGTTCTACTGTGTTCCCGTCCAACTCACAGGAGGCTATGGCAACTTTTTCTGTCTCCCTGTCCCAGAGGTAAACGGAAGCTGATTTTTTACCGCTCATGAGATGAAATATAAAAGCATTTAAACCCGTAGTTTCCAATTCCGGTTTTACTGCTACTGCTTTGACAACTCCTTTAACCGACATCTTTTGAGGCACTATTTTTATGTCGCCCAAAGTAAAAATCTGCATCTGTTTTAATTCAACAGGTTTGCCGTGTTCCAAAGAGGCAGATTCCTGAGTCATCATGCTCATCTCACCAAGATTGAGATTGGTTATCATAAAAAACTTTCCGGAGTCAAGTGAAATATTTATATCAGCATGTTGTGATGAGGCAAACCCGAAACTGATTCCACCTGATGATTTTATGTCTCCTTTTTTTAAAGTGAGTGTTTCTCTCGACATCATCTTATCTGAAATAACCAATGAAATCATCGGCTCTCCATCGGGGCTTTCAGAAACCATTTCTGAGGCATTAGGAATGATTCTTGCCAGCAATAGTTCATATTCCCTGCTATCAATTTTTATTTTTTTATCAAACCTATCGGCTGTAACTGAGGTCATTAAATATTTCCGGTTCTGGCTTGCTATAACTGAACCATTTTTATCTTTTACCGTATATCCAATGTACTTCTCATTTGAAAAGCATTGTTGCTGTTCTTCTCCTTTTCGGATGTGCATGGAACCTTCCCATCCGAAATACCGGGTTATTCCGGCACCAATTATCATAAGAACAAAAGAAAGGTGAAAGAGCCCTATCGTCAGTTTTTCCCGCTTAAGAAGCTTCATAATAACTACCTGGCCAACAAGGTTAACGGTGAGCAGCAATAATATAAGTTCGAACCACCTTGTATCATAAACCATGCTGTAAGCAGCTGCAGAACCTAAATCATTTTCAAGAAAAGTAGCAACTGCCATTGCAATGGCGAACAGTACAAAGAGTATTCCCATCAAAAGCGGCGAATAAAGAAATTTTAAATACTTCATAAGATGAAATTGTTAAAAACTATAATTAAAAAGTCCGAAGACCGAAGTCAGAAGGCAGAAGTTAAATTGTTCTCTTTGCATCATCTTCAAACTATCCTGTTTTTTTGCTTCGGACTCCGGACTTCTGTCTTGCATCTTTCCAAAACTACCCCTTTACAGATATCTGAACAAGTTTATCCCTGTCAAGTATTTTGATTTTAGACGAATCGGAATAAATAACTCCGGAATCCTCAAGTTCTTTAAGGATTCGTACAACACATTCCTTGGCCATGTTTGTCATTTCACCAAGTTCCTGACGAGAAAGGATCATTTCATATTCATCATTTTTGAACACAATATCAGAAAAATACAATAAAGCGTCGGCGAGCCTGCCATGCATCTTCTTTTGTGAGAGGTTGACCATTCGTGTGAGTGAACCCAGCGATTTTGCACTTATATCTTCAAGGAGACCCTCGGCAAAGGCCCCGTTAACTCTGACAAGATGCCTGAATATCTCAAAATTTATAAAACAGGCCTGAACCGAAGTGATTGCGGCTACAGTATATGTATGCCGGGAGTCAACATAAGCACCAGGTCCCAAAATAAGCCGGCCTGGTAAAGCTATACTCAGTATAAAGTTTTTACCGTTTTGTCCCTCAATATATGTTTTTGCCAGGCCTGATGCCATAAACAAAGCATTAGATGTCGGAGAGCCTTGTTTCATAAGTATTTCACCGGGCTTAAACGTTGCTTCATACCTGTTATCATTTACCAGGTTAAGTTCTTCTTTTGTAAGGTGCTGAAAGTTTTTCCAACGGCGTGTACAGGTCTCACAACTGCTTATTAAATTGACCACCGACATATTTCCGTTATTAAAGGGTTTAAAAATAGTTTTTAAATTACGAGTATCTGCAAAACTAACAAATATCACCCTATTAATTGATATTTATCACCGTGAAACACTATATCTGTCAATTATATATATCGTAAATAGCATGTCATCTGTTATTAAAATAACATAGTTTTATGTAAATTGCAGTACGAAATTTTAACAAATTAACCAGATATGAAAACCCTAATCAAACTATTCTCAGTTTTAATCACGACAGGATTGTTAGTAACAGCTTGTGAAGGCCCTATGGGTCCTGCCGGGACTCCGGGGACTAATGGAATTGATGCAAATGCGACCTGCACTCAATGCCATAATTCAGCCGGAGTTGATTCTGTCAAGGATCAGTTTGCATATGCAAAACACTCATATGGTGATGCAAATTTTTCTGAAGTCGGAAATACGGGCTGCTCTCCCTGCCATGAATCAGAAGCTTTTAAATATGTTGTTGCAAACAATGTTTCTACAGTTTTCACAATTGTTCCGCCGGCAACTACGTATTCAAATCCTTACGCAGCATCTCCCAGCACATCGTACGGACCAATGCAGTGCAGTATGTGCCACGACCATTTACATACCACATACACTTTTGCTGATTTTATGCCGCTAACGACAACTGCACCAGTACCAATGACTTATTTTGGTGGTTCAAAAACGATTGATCTGCCTCAGGACGACAGCAAGAGCAACCTGTGTTCTAAATGCCATCAGCCTCGTCCATTGACAAATTCAAATACCGACAAAAATGTGCTGAACTATGCAGGACTTGTCAGTAATCCGACTGCTGTTTTTTACGATGCGGCTCAGGCCAATAACCTGAATGTTTTGAAACCAAGTTTCAGAACAAGTGTGCATAATGGAACAACTGCAGCAATATTCGCTGGTTTAGGTGGCGTGGAATTTGGCACCGGTTATACCAATTCTCAGCATACAACCGTTGCTTCATGTATAGACTGCCATATGGCGCCCATGACAGGTAAAGCCGGCGGACACACATACAATGCACAGGGAAACTTTAACGGATGTAACGTAGCTGGCTGCCATCTTGCCAATCCGATCTCTTCAACAACTACTTCAAAATACTGGCTGCAAACCAGAAACGGAGTAAAAGCTCAGCTCGACCAGTTAGCTGTAAAATTACAGGAAGGGGGAATTGATATTATTAACAGAATGGGAGATGCCACCGGGAACCTGTGGTTTGGACTCACAACGAATAACTATGACGGTAATCTGAATATGTATGACCCTGTAAATAATCCGGAAGGTCCTACTTACAACACAACAATGTTTCAGAATACCAGTACTACCGGATTCACTGCCGCACAGATTACATTCAACAACTCATTGCCAAAACTCACTCTGACAAACGCACAAATGGGAGCAATCATCAACTTCCAGCTGTGCCTCAGAGATTTCAGTTTAGGTATTCATAACGCTGCCTATACTACAACTTTGCTTGCAAACTCGATAGCAGTACTCCCGTAGATTCTAACCAAAACAATTATATAAAGCCCATGGAGATATTATTCCGTGGGTTTTTTTATGGCATGTATTCCAATATGCCCATATATATCATGTTCTATCGAGTCTTCATGCAAAATTATGTACAACACAGTTTATTGACTGAAGGCTCTGAAAGAGCCTAATATGAATACTTAAGTAACTGTTTTTGAATATGTATATAGTAATCGAGTAGGAAGTGAG
>PMIJ01000117.1 GCA_003157015.1 Bacteroidales bacterium | reverse complement strand
TACCACTGGCACTGGCTGTCACCAGTCCTGAAGCGCTGATGGAGGCCTGCCCTGTGCCATTTATGATAGTCCATGTTACAGTCAGATTTGTAGCATTTGATGGCGCTATCGCAGCGCTGAGCTGCAGAGTGCCATTGTTTGAAGTTATAGTTGTGGCTCCACCAACTCCTGTAACTGCAATACCTGTTACAGGAATAACCTGGTTTGAAATTGTAATTACGAGGGTACCATAAACACCGGAACCATCATTTGCAGTTGCTCTTGCTGTAACGGTCCCATTGGCACTGGCTGTCACCAGCCCTGAAGCGCTTACAGAGGCTTGTCCGGTTCCATTTGCTATCGTCCATGTCACAGTTTGATTCGTAGCATTTGATGGAGATACTGCAGCGCTGATCTGCAAAGTCCCATTGCTTGTTGTTATAGTTGTAGCTCCGCCTGCTCCTGTAACTGTAATGCCAGTCACAGGTACAGAGGAGTCAACGCCATTCCATCCTGCCAATCTTGCAAGCATCCACCACATAGCTTTAGCTAATCTTATACAACCTGCTGATCCAATATGCCCTTCAGTTTCATCACCTAAATTTGTAGTAGTGATTATGGGAAATGTATGACCATTCCATGTTGTTGTAGTAGGAGTTCCATCATTATCATAACAAAGGATATCTGCATAATCAAAAAGTATTCTTGCAGGATTTGCTTTTACATAATCTCTTATACGTTCATGCTTTAGATAAGCGACATATCCTTTTTCTGGAGTATAACCACCAACAACTCCATCAACAGGACCAGTAGTAAAAAATACTTTTGTCGGTATGCTATTTGTAGTACAATAATCAATATATTGCTGAGTTACATTCAAATATGTATCCAAATTTACAGTATTACCTGTTATTGTATAATCTGCATCATCAAGACCCCAACAACGATCTCCTTCCGGACCTTGTTGAGATGCTCCAGACCAATGACATCCATATACCGGATCAGTTGTATTACTCGGAGTACCATAAAACATATCAGTACACCAACCAAATCCAATAGCAGCAAGAGTTAAACTATGTGTATTACAATAAGTAATACCTGCTTTTGTTCTTGCAATTGCTGTTGTATTAGTAAACCAGTCTTCTTCTCCATAATCATAAATCCAACCTGATGAATTATCATAATCTCCCCAGGTGACACGGCTTAATCTTAAATGTTGATCAGTATATGCTTCTGGAGTTCCTGATTCAAGGACATTAACCTGATATGCAGGATACGATGCTTCTAATAGTTCACACCCATATCTGTAAGCAGCAGAATGTGATTCTCCAGGAACACTGACAAACATTTTCTTTACTTCACTTATATAATATGGAGGAATTTTATCAAAATCCGCTACAATTCTATGATCTGCTATAATCTGACCATTAGTAATTAAACAGATTTGAGACAAAATCAACAACATAATTATTATTCTCATTCTCATGCTTTCAAGGCATAGCATTGTTTAATACTTTTAAAAGCAGAAACAGCAATCCAAAAATTAAACGTTTAGAAAGGATTAATAGTATATTATACAATTATTATCACAATGTATTTTCTCCCAATTTGACATATTGATGGCAATCACGACCGAAATTTATGAAATTTTATTAAAATATTTTTCTAAAACTCAACCTAAATTTCATTGAATCTTGTTTTTAAATTTATTGATCACAACTTTAGTTACTATTAAGTTCTTAAATTACTTCAGTAGAATTTCAAACTCATACATCTTAAGAATTGCAAATAATATTAATAGTTGGTTTTTGATTTATGTCAGGAACACATAGTAAAAATCTTTTCAACCAAAGGATACATTTACCACATCCTCAAGGAGAATTGGATGCCAATTCATAACTCAGGCCGCTTTTATTAAATTCAGTCTCAATAGAAAAACAGAATAATCCAATAATAAACCAGACCAAAAAATTCACGGAGTTCTTTAATAATATTTTCTAAGAAATCAGGTTTATTAAAATCAGGGTAGCAAATTATTCCAACATTATACTTTTTACCTAAGATTTTGTTATAAATCATCCATTTTCGACTTGCATGAGGTCCAAAACTTATAATGTTAATTCCTTTCACCCCAATCTTTGATTCTTTGAGCCAGTCACGAAATGCTAAAGCGCTTTTCAATGTCCTGTTTATATTAGTCCCTTCTCCCGGAATAGCTATAATCCTGGAAGGATCGACTCCCATTCTGATTAGCTCGTTCCTGGTTTGTTCTGCGTTTGAATTAAAATTATTAATAATTCTGTTCTTCCCATTCAATGGTCCAATTTCATACACTGAATTATATAGAAAAGGGATAATTATTTTATGATCAATAACAATCTCTTTGACATATAGATTTCTATCCCCCCATTTACCATATTTATCATTATCAAACTGAATCATCACGGAATCAATATCTTCAAGTTTCCCTTTCCACCTGATACCATATTTTTTTTTCTGTTTGCCTGCAAAAAAATCAGCGACTAAAGAATTATTGACAAAGAAATTAAAATGTGCACTATTCTTCCCTCCCAATTCACTGAAGGCATTTGCTTCAATAATATGAAAGTCATCTGCCTGATCTCCGGTAAATATAATATTGGGGTAAAAAATCAGGTACCCGTCCATTGAAACCTCATAGTAATTACCTGGAAAATTAAGACCGGTTATTATTAGCATGTCATACCCGTCATGTTGAAACTCATTTTTTACTTTTTCAAGAGCTGGTGCAGGGAGCAATCCTTCAACCATGAGAATATTGGCATCTGTTTTTTTGGTTTTTGCAGGGAATCTTGAGAAAGAGAAATGAACCAGAAAAACTAGTAAAAAGCCAGAAGCAAATATAATCCCGAGGATTTTACCTAATTTATTTTTTTTGAACGGCTTGTACATTAAAGACGATTTTGAATCCAAATCTTTTTGATCATTATATAAAACTATGTCAATTGCCTATTCCCTATTCCCTATTCTTCGACAATGGGTGTTCAAATATAAGTTTTTCTTTTTAATGATTTTTCTGTTATAAATACTTCTCCGATCAGGTTGCAGGTTCCCCTGACCCTTTTATGTTTGGCAATAAAAAAGATACCTCAAAAATCCTGTGCATTTCTAAAACAGTCCAAAAGATATCTTCATCAACTAATAAATTCAGTTTATCCCTGAATAGACATTTCTGGTAAAATATTAGATCAATGCTAAAGAATTTTCTTTTTATTCTTATAAATTAGTACCGTCAAATAATCAACTACTAATTCAGAATTATAATGATCTCAAAAAGTAACCCGTTACTTGTCAGTTTTCAAAAGAACATTAATGTAATAGCTTTAGTTCTCTTCCTTGGACTTTTATCATCATGCGTTACACAACGTAGAGTTGAATACCTTCAGGACAGGAATAAAAATGCTAAATCCTTTAAAGAGGCTGAATTTCCCGATTACAGGCTGAAACCTAATGATGAACTCTATATTCAGATCAACAGCCTGGACGAAGCAGCTGCCAGTGTATTTTCCAATAACAGGCAAGAATCTAACTATGTTGGATCCATTCAACCGTATGGTGCATCGCTCATGTCATATTCAGTTGACAAAGATGGGTATCTGCTACTGCCGGTAATTGGTAAAATTCTTGTAAAGGATAAAACACTATCAGAGGTCAGTGTAATCCTGAAGGATTCTCTGAATCATATCTTAAACCAACCGGTAGTCACAGTAAAATTAGTGAACCGTTATGTTTCAGTTTTGGGTGAAGTCAGAAACCCGGGACATTTTTCTTATTCCCAGGATAAGCTTTCAATTTACGATGCATTAGGTTTAGCAGGTGATATTACTGATTATGGTAATCGTAATAAAGTAATCCTGATAAGGAACGTGAATGGTGAAAACATTCGTGTTAATGTGAACATTACCAAATCGGATATCCTTGCTTCCGATTATTATAACCTGAGACCTAACGACATAGTGTATGTTAAACCACTCAGGAACAAGTTCTGGGGTATGAGGCAATTCCCTTTTGAAATTTTATTCTCTGCGATGACCACGGCGTTATTGTTTTATTCTATTTTTAAATAGTCGTGGTAATAGTCGGAAGTCCGAAGTCGGAAGCCCGAAGTAAGAAGTTGAATAAGTATATATAAAAAGACGATGCACTTTAAATTTGAAAAACTGATTATTTGGCAAAAGGCAATGGATTTCGGCGAAAATATATTTCAATTATCATACAAATTCCCTAAAGACGAAATATTTAATCTTTCTTCACAAATTCGGAGAGCCGTTGATTCCATTGCATTAAACATCTCGGAGGGATCGATCGGGCAATCAAATCCTGAATTTAAAAAATTCATTGGTTTCTCTATTCGCTCTCTGGCTGAAGTAGTTACTTGTTTATATAAAGCTTCTAAAAGAAATTATATTTCTGAAGAAGAATTCAGAGAACACTATGAATATGCATACAATTTAATGAATATGATGGTAGCGTTTAAAGAGAAGATCAAGTAAGTCCGAAGTCCGAAGACAGAAGCTTGAGGTCAGAAGTCGGGTGTTAAAACATCATATCATTCTTTTCTTCCGACTTCCGACTTCGGACTTCGGACTTCGGACTTCGGACTGATTAGTTTATAGTTTTATCAAGTTCATAATTATTTAACCATATGCCTCAGTCTCAAAACATTAATCTCCAGGAAGAAAACGATCTTAAGAAAATCACAGAGCTGATTGTAAGGAATTACAAATTATTTGTTGCCGGTATAATAGTTGCATTAGCCCTGGCATATATTGTAAACCGCTTTTCAATTCCGGTATATAAAATTTCTTCTTCTGTGCTTATAAAAGAAGATACAAGACAATCAGAGGGCAGAGATGCTAATGATTACCTGAATAGTAGTTTATTAAGAATGAACCAGAACTTTCAGAATGAATTATGGGTGTTAAAATCATCTCCTGTAATTGAGCAAACCATAAAAAATCTCGATTTATCAGTAACCTACTTTCGTAAGGAGGGTTTTAAATATCTTGATGCTTATAAAAATGCCCCTTTCCATATAGTATTCCAGCAAAATCACGTTCAGCCAATAAATGTCAGGTTCTATATATCATTTGTGGATAAGGAATATTTTGAATTAAAAGCTGAATCGGGGAAGACCTCTTTTTATAATTTTGAAAAGAATGAAATTATATATATAAAGGATAGCTGGAGTTTATTAAAGAGGGGGAAGATTGGAGAGCTGATTGAGACCTCCGATCTTGCATTTATTGTTGAATTGGACAATACAAAAAAGGTACTTAATAAAGAGGTTTCCCCGTATGGATTCGAATTTACCGATATTCCTTCGTTAGTGGCAAGGTTTAAAAACGGATTTCAATTTAATATTATAGATAAGTTAGCCACTGTCATTGAAATCAGCTTAAAGAATGAATCAATAATTAAAGGAAT
>PMIJ01000180.1 GCA_003157015.1 Bacteroidales bacterium | reverse complement strand
CTGAATTAAAGCCCCTCCCACTTCGGGGGAGGGGTTCGGGGAGAGGCCGGCTGAGACAAAGTACTGTGTAAGTGAATTGAATAATCATATTTAATTGATTTTCAGCATCCTTAAAATTAATTAGTTCTTAAGTTGACGGTTATAAATAAAGGGGGTGAGTTCATTGGCATAAGGCGGCTTTAAAACCCCACCGTCATACCTATATTTATTGTATTCTTCTTCCCGAAAAAATACTCCGGACTCCACCTCGAATCTCCCCTGATATCACTATATGCATACGATAGCCAGGTGTAAACATTATTAATGACCTGATAAGATGCTTTCAAGCCGTATGATGTGTTATGCCACTGAACTGTCACCAGAGGAGGATTGCCGACACGGTTTGTCCCGAGTTCGGTATAATCGGGACCGCGAATCGCATCAACAAAAAAGAGATTAATATCAAGAGCTCTTGCAGGTCGGTAGTCGAATGCAAGATACCATTCCCTTGAATTATCTTTTAAATAATAACCAAGGTTATATCCCTGGTTCTGATAGGTAACTGTGGGTATATAATGCTGAAATGTAAGAGGATAAGTGTAGGTGAATTCGGTTGTTAAAGAGAGGTTTGTTACGGGCAGATCGGTCAATCTGAACCCCGCTTTCCAGCTGAAGAAATTCCAGGCATTCTTTTCCGTGAACCTGCTCACCGCCATTTCATCAATAAACCATGTGACATAAAGATGAAGATGCCTGATCTGTCGCGAGCTGACATCAAAGAACATCTGTGAATTCATGTTGTCAATTCCGTCTGTGAGAGAATGATCGACCGACTTGTAAAATAAGAAGGGTATCAGGTAGGCAGGGTTGACAGTCTCATTATCATAAATAATGCTGTTCCCTCCTGAAACATAAAGATTATTGAAAGGGATGAAAGTGAACATGTTGGCGGCAATAAATTTGGGATGATAGACTGCACGGTAGCTTGTTCCATAGCTGTTAGTTACCCAGAAAGATTTGGTGCTGTCGATGACCATCGAGTTAAGCCAGCCGTGAAAATAATTGAAATCAAACCATTTAACGGGAGTGATATGCAATCTGAACTGGACAAATGAAGGGTTGTTACCGCCGAATATATTTGCCCCGTGATAGTTATTTCCCCATTGCATATTGTCTTTTACAAGTCCTGCGCTTCCCCATTTCCACGAATATGTCACTCCTCCCTGCATCTCGCTGAAGTCATTGGTGCCCTTAATGTGTCCGTCGAATCTTTGTGTAAGATATTGAGGTAATCCAAGAAGAGGAGTCTCATGGTTGTCGCGCAGGGAAGCATAGAATCCCCAGTGATTAACATATGCCCTTGCCTCAGCGCCATTATGGATATAAGTTGCCCGTCCCGAGGAGTTTGTAAAAATCTCTCCACCAAGTATAGGGTTTATCGTTAGTGAAAAGAGTGAATCCCTGTAATAGAAAAGATCCGGGTGCCGTTGTGCCTTTGTACCGTTGAACCACTGCACCTTTTCCTCATTGCGCCCTTGCGCCGTTGTGCCATTGCGCCGTTCTTCATTCAGCTCCTTCCCGAAATCTGTAAGATAGAATTCGAGTTCTTTCTGCTGTCTGGCATTAAGCTGTTCTTTTTTCTCTTCCGCCTCCTTCAGCCGCTGTGCTATGAATAGCCTTGAATAAGGTTTAATTGCTGAATTAATTGAAATAATTTTGTTGTTTGCCAGCTCATCAAGGAAGTCGTAGATCCCGGTATTGCTTACTGATTGAGGGATCTCCTGGGAAAAGACAGCAGTATTCAATATTATCATATTGACAAAACAAAACAGGAAGAATTGTTTTCTTATGCCAGGCATATGGAATGATTTGTCACAAATATATAACTATTTGTTTCAAAGTTCCCCTCCCTGGAGGGGTTAGGGGTGGGTTTTTACTTACCAGTAAGTTCCATCACAAGCAAATTACTTTCTTTATATTCATTTATCTCCGGCGAGCTCTCCCGCTTCGCGGGATCGGTTCTTTTGCTTGCCTAAATTTATTTGTTCATTTCTTTTGTTCGTCCAAAAATTATATGTTCCTTTCTTTTGCTTGCCCAAAAGAAAGGAACTAAAGAAAAAGGCAGCCTCAAATCTTTTTTGGGATTAACATTTTTGAGGTTGCCCACGCATTACAACTCGCCTTCGCTCCACTCCGGCTCAAACAGTAATGCTTACTTAAGGCTCTCGCTTCGCAACCTCAAAAATGTTAATCTATTTCCAAAAAAGATTTGGTGGCATTGCTCGCCTTACGGCGATTTGAATTAGAATATTACTTGAAATCCACCCAACTATTAAACTGTCGCTGAATATTCTAAATTACGGTGCGAGGGCAATCCGGAAATGGTGCGAAATTTTGGCCAGACGGTAGCGCCAATAAGGCAAGTGTAGCGGGCGTACGTATGGACAAAATTTTTCATTTCCGGCCTCTTTTTCTTTGGTTCGTTTCTTTTGGAGGGGCAAAAGAAATGAACAGACAAGATGTGGTTACCAAAAAATGAACAAAAATCTTATCTTTGTGACCGCTTTTAAACTAAAAACATGCCTGAACAGGAAATTACATCTTCTGAAGAAATAAAAACTTTAAAAAATAACATTTTAGAAGAAAAATGGTATGCCCTTTATACCAGGCCTCGAGCTGAAAAGCTTGTATTTCAGCGACTCATTGAGGAAGGTATAGAAACATTTCTTCCACTTCAGAAGACTTACAGGATGTGGAGCGACAGGAAAAAGCTTATTGAAAAGCCGCTTCTCTCTTCTTATGTGTTTGTAATGACAAACAAAAAAAGTTTCCCAAGGGTTTACAAAATCGCAGGAGTTGTAAAATTTGTATCCTTCGAGGGACATCCAGTTTCAATTCCGCAGAAACAGATAGATAATCTCAGGTTGCTGATTAACAGCGATGCGGAAATTGAAGTCACTTCTGAGAAATTTGCACAGGGCGATAATGTTGAGGTAATGAGTGGCTCTCTTATAGGTCTCACGGGTGAGCTGATTAAAATTGGTACCAAAAACCGTGTTATAGTTCGTATTGACAGATTGGATCAGAATCTTATTCTCAAAATCCCGAAATCGTTTCTCCGAAAAGTATAGATTGTTCGTTTGCCTTCGGTGAACTCTCCCGCTTCGCGGGATCGGTTCTTTTGCTCGTCCAAAAATTATATGTTCCTTTCTTTTGCTTGCCCAAAGTTTATTTGTTCATTTCTTTTGTTCGTCCAAAAGAAATGAACCAAAGAAAAGGGCGCCGGAAATGACAAATTTTGTCCATACGTACGCCCGCTACACAGGCCTTATTGGCGCTACCGTCTGGCCAAAATTTCGCACCATTTCCGGGTTGCTCCCGCGCCTCAACTTAGAATAAGAGGAGACATTTTGATAGTTTGTATGATTTCAGATGGCTCCGTGCCGAGTACTCGGGATTGGGATTAAGCAATTGTTTTGAAAATGTTTGAGATTTCAACCAAATCGCCGTGAGGCGATCAACGCCTTCAGATCTTTTTGGGAATTGATTAGCATTTTTAAGGCTGCGAAGGGAAGGGCAAAAAGTAAGCATTACTGTTTGAGCCTGAGCGGAACGAAGGTGAGTTGTAATGCGTGGGCAGCCGAGAAAATGGTAATCCCCAAAAAGATCTGAGGCCGCCCTTTTTTGGTTCGTTTTTTGGGCGAGCAAAAAATGAACAAATATAATTTCAAGACAAAGAAAGTAACATGCTCTTGTGGCGAGCAAAGAATGAACAAATATAATTTCAAGACAAAGAACCGAGGAGCGAATTATCGCAACGAGCTCGACGAAGTCAAAGTAACAGACTCTTGTGACGAGAAAAAATGATCAGAAATTACTTCTTTGAAACAGGAAGATCCTTCTGCCTGCTCTTTATCTTATATGTAATAGCATTAGTGTCCACTAAAAATTAAAAAACGTTCCTTGAAATCATGATTGCATCGAGGTTGTAGAGTTTATTTGTTACGTGTCGATTTGAAATAAGAATTTGGTTTATAGCCTAAAAAAAATTACCATGAATCCAGGCAAATTTAAAATAGGCCTTAGAATAATTTTGTTAAGAATATTTATTAATATCGTGAAGATTCCTCGCTAAAGCTCATGCAATTTTGCACACCAGGTATTTATGACAAGTATTATAAGTATCAGATTATGATCGACATATAAAATATTATAATTAATCTATGGTTTGAGGTTTTAAGAATCGATATAAAATGAAGAAAGGCCGTAGGCCTTAGATATTGTAACATCGGGCTTCGCCCGATGTCGAGCTTCAACAAAAATTATCAAGCCCCGTAGCGGGCGAAATATAAACATCAGAGAT
>PMIJ01000014.1:212-10239 GCA_003157015.1 Bacteroidales bacterium | reverse complement strand
ATACTTTAATGCGTTCACAGGATTGAGACGAGATACTTTATAAGAATGAAAATAAACTGTGAATAGAACAACTACTTCTGCAATTATAAAAGTTATCACAAATATCCATGGGTTAATTGTTACTTTATATGCAAAGTTATTTAACCACTTAGACATAAAATAGATAGTTATTGGCACTGAAATCAGCCCGGCTATAGTTGTCAGAACAAAATTTTCCATCAGTAAGGAATAAACTATTTCCCTTTCCGAACTTCCAAACACCTTTTTTAACCCAATTTCTTTAGTCCTGGTTTTTCCGACAAATAAAGTCAGCCCGAATAGTCCAAATGCTGCAATCACAAGGGTAAAAAGAGCAAACATTGAAACAATGTTATTTAAGTTTTTCTCCGAAGAATAGAGATCTTTTATAAGATCTTCTATTGTTGAATAACGACATGGCTTATCTGGGGCTGCTTTCTTCCATTCTGCCTCCAGCATAGGCAGAATACTATTTAGGGTTCCTGGCTTATAATGAAGTGCTACTTGGGATATATCTTTATCTGTCAGGTTTATTTCAAGGGGTGGAATATCTGAATGGATTGAATGGAGGTTAAAATCTTTAACAACTCCAATTATTGTATGATCTCCAATTTGCTTTCCAATCGGATCCGGTATTTCCAACTGTTTAACAGCTGTTTCGTTAAGAATTGCTGATTGAGTAAGATCGCTTCCATATTCTTCTGAGAAATCCCTTCCCTGGATTACAGTAATCCCCATTGTCTTAATAAAATTATAGTCAACAGCCATTCCCTCCACTTGGACTATCACTTCTTTGTTTATGAAGTTAGGAAGTAAGAATTTCATATATCCCCTCATTGGAATGCCGACCATAGCACCACCAGCTAAAATAACATTTGGATTCGATTTTATATTGTTAATGTAACTAGAGTACCCTTTAATATCACCTTCGAGATCAATTAATAAAACATCTCTTGTATAATATCCCATATCTTTCTTTATGGCATATTGATATTGAGATCGAATGATAAGGGTTCCCGCTACAAATGAGCAAAAGATAACTAATTGAATTACAATTAGTGTGGAGCGAACTACAAGTTTCCTATTTCCTAAATGCATTGTGTTTTTTAAAATATCCAGAGCATTTAGTCTTGATAAATAGGCAGAAGTATAAATACCTGAAGCTATACCAATCAGTACAGTAAGTACCATATAGACTGAAACATATATAAAAATATTTGAGCTCATTATATGTAGTTCAGTTTGAAATATCTTCCCTGCATAAGGCATGACAAGTTTCATCAAGATCAATGCTACAGGCAGAACAAGGATTGCCAGCAAGATTGATTCGCTTAATAACTGACTTTTAATATTATTGTTTCCTGCTCCGAATGTTTTTCGTATACCTATTTCTTTCACTCTACCTGATGATACCGCTGTAGATAAAATTATATAGTTAATTGTTGCAACAAGTACTATCAAAAGTGCAATAGCAGAAAATAATCTTACATTTCTAATATTTCCAATGATTCTGGTATTTGATATATGCTCTGAGCCCAGGTAGACATCAGACAAATTTTGCAGTGAATAATGATTGTCGAGTTTTTCTCCTATGTTTTTATTTTCAAATGCTCTAAATTGGTTCTCAAGTGATTTGGCGTTGCAATCTTTTGAAAGCAGAATCCAGGTATTCCAGTAGTTACGTCTCCAACTTTTTTCGGCATTAGCTAAACCAGATTTTTTGAGATCATCAATTGTCCACTTGATATTCACAAAACATTGTGCTCTCAGAGTTGAGTTTTCAGGGATATTTTCAAAAACTCCTCTAACGATAAAAACGTACTTTTCATTATTTACAATTCCCATGATTTCTTTCCCAATTGGATTTTGATTCTTAAATAGGGTAGTTGCTAGCTTTTTGGAGAGAACAAGTGAATTTTGATCTTCCAGCAAACTTTGATTTGATGCGCCAGCTATTATTGGAAGAGTGAAAATGTCAAAAACTTCTGAATCTGTTGCTACTACATCTGAAATATTGATGTATTCATCTTTAAGTTTAAGTTTAAAGCCATACAGACCGATTACTCTGATTGCTTTTTCTATTTGTGAAAATTCCTCTTTTAATGCTGGTGCAAGGATATATGGTGTTTGTGAGTCGTTATATTTAAATACTGTGGAATAATTTAGTACTCGGTAAACTCTTTTCCTGTTCTTATGGCAATGGTCATAACTCAGTTCATTAATTACGAAAAGCAATATTATGAATGAGATACTGAGAGCTATAGAAAGTCCCATTAAATTTATTCCAGTAAAAACTTTATTGTACTTATAAAATCGAATTGCTGATTTAAGATAATTTTTAAACATTAGGTTTCATTTCAATTATCAGATCTTTTTGAATCAGATACAAACAGTAATCAAATTTAATCTTTAGTCCTTTTAAAAACAATATTATTTTGTTCTTCCCTAACCCCCAAGTAATTGAGTTGCATAATTGATATTTTGATATATAAGGTTAAAATAAATTGCAATTGGAAATCTGTTATTTAATGTACTGTTCTATAGTGTTTTATGTAACATTCTTGTTTCTAATTCGTATACAATAATACTACACAGATCGTGTCAGTTTTATCCGTAATTGACGGCTCAGTCTGATCCGGAATAATTACATACCATTTAATAATACGAATATGAAAATACTGAAGACAACATTCAGAAAGAATGATTTATACTATACTATAATCTGTAGAAATGATAAGGTAGCTATGTTCGAAACAAGGCAAAAAAAAGACTCAGATCGTTGCCATTATGAAGTAACCAGGATTTATATACGCCCAGGTCACGCTGCTTTAAATGTAGACTTTGAAGAAGCAGAAGTATTAACGAGTAATGATCAATTCTTCTATGATGGAAGTGGCGCAATTATAATAAAGGATAATGCAATGAACCATTTTCTTCAATTATCAAAAGAATTATACCGTGGTGTAAAACAGCCTAACTGCTTAGACTCTGATCTTCCTGAATAGGATTGGTCCACCCAATATGAGTTAATCAAAACGGGGTTAGCTGTTTTGGGATATAGTAGGTCAAATTTAATGGGGGGTTGAGGTGTCAACTCTTTCCCATTGATTACTGACCTTTATTGGCCGTGTTGGGTACAGTGTATTATTATTTTAGATCAAAAGTATCTTTATTAATAACATATCTTAAAATCCCATTGCGATTATAATAAATCATATAGCTATTTATGCTATCTGAAAGAATCAAAATATCATGATAAGAAACATTATTAAAACTAATAGAGTCAACAAGATTTATTTTATGATAACTACTTGGATTTTTTACACAATTAGTACAATAATAGAGATTTGTCAACTTACCTGCAAAATCAATACTAAAATATAACTCAAAAGGACTTAATCCAATCTGTATTTGAAAGTCCTTTTCGTTACTAGATTTCAGTTTACAATTTCTATTTTCATAAGTTTCAACACAATCGCCTCCACTTTCAGTTACGGTCGAATCTAGTTCAATTAAAGATAACGAATCAATCAATCCATTTTTAGTCTGATAGACTATATCGGATTTAATCTTATACGGAAACCATGATTTATCGTTTATCATAATTTCATGTTGATTACAACAACTTATTGTTGAAAAAAATAAAAATAATATTATTAAATGTCTCATTTTATATATTGTTTTTTCATTGTACCCAACAGGTATATATGATTACTCACTTTCATTTCTAATCAACCTTTTACAATTTTCAATTCATACTAAAATTAAACAAATTATTAACCATCCCAAATACCATCAATCAAATTCAATCGGGCGCGAGCCGTCGCGAAGGGCTGAGCGTTAATAAACAGCCTGGTAGGCTGTTTTAGCGAGGAGCTCGACTGCAGTGGAGGAAATTTTCGGCATATGAAGTGGGGTTATTGAATGACTAAAGCAAGGCTTATGCAATAACCCATTGGGCTTGGCCTTGCTGTGTCAGTCAATATTGCTTTATGCAAACCCACGTGTGCCGATTAAAATTGGATGCCGCAGGCTCGCACTTATCAATAGTGAGGGTTGCGATTTATGTTGTATACCTTAGACATGAGATTTTCAATATGCAACATAAAGAGAGCATACCCGAACACCTTTTTACCTAAAAAAGATCTTTCGGAATTAATTGGAATTCATTTTTAAATAAAATATCTTAGATAAAAATCAAATTGCTATGAAACGCATAATTTTTGTACTGGCAATCATTTGTCTTCCTATCCTTAAAACAGTTTCCCAGGAACTTACTGCAAAAGAGAAATCCATTTTCGATAATTACTTTAAATCCAAATTAACCTATACCAGTGATAATAAAAAGATTGTCTCAGATACCCTCTCAAAAGTATTTTCCGATGCGATATATTCAATACAAGCAGGATTTTTAGATGGAGAAGGGGGATATACTTATAACGTGGTGGGTTTATATGCTATTAAAGGAGATCTCCCGGTTAAATTCAATATAATGGATCTTTTACCAGCTATTCGAAGTGACTTTTCATTAAAAGATGAATCTGATGCAAAAGTATTTGAGACAGCACTTGATAAAATTAAACCGCCCGATTGGAGTAATAAAAAATATAAAGAACACCTTAAAATAGACAACAAATGGTATTTTGTCAGAGGCAAATTTTTTGATTCAAAATCAGCATACATCGTGACTATCGACCAATCAGGAAAGATTACCAAAATTGATTACAATGATGAGGCGATAAAAAAATGAGGTGCAGAAGTGGAGAGCTTTCTGAAATGTGCAGTAAAAGGTAAATTCGGATTTTTTAAATTATATATTGACTGTAAATCGTCAGGCTAAAGTTTATCAGAAAAAATATTAGAGGTAGTCTTACTATTGATATTTAAATTATCTTAAGTAATTCATGATTCGAATTTCTCTTTAAGATTATCAACAAACTCAATGTCAAAGCCATAGAACGTTTATTTGTTAGAAACTGATAAAGATTTTATAGACGTAATCTCGCACAATATATTCAATGGTAGTTAATCATCATTTAAAATCATGAAAGTATAAATGAAATCAAATAAAAAACCATCCACCCAGGACTTAACTCAGATGGATGGCATTAACCTAACCCTAACAAGAGAAATTCTAACTACAAATGATTTAAACTATATAAGTATTATTAAAGAATATACATTTCGTTTCTATTTTGATACATTCAGAAAGACACAAGATTGTGACACAAAAACTTAAACAATATTACTAGTAATCATTAATAAATCAATATTTTAACTATTATAGGATAGATCATAAGTGATCAGTTCATCTTGCTTTTATAATAAAGTACGATTCTTTATTTTTTTGAATTGGATTCATTTTTCTGGCGGATAAGTAGAAATGGGACAGCTCCTCCGTTTGTAAGTGCAACTCCTGACATAGTATCGAGCTGTTCAAACCTTGATTTGAAGGTAACATCTGTGCCATCAACACTAACAAAAAACTTTAGTGAGTCCTTCTCAAATTTTATATCCTCTGCAGGATATTTATAATCTTTCCCGGTAAATGACATCGTTACAGAATCCTTTCCATTAGCAATTATAATATCTACAAAACCGGCAGTGTAACCTTCTGGAGCTGAGGGAGCCTCAAATTCCCATTTTCCAACTGGATTATATTTTATTGATTTCTGGGCTGACAGATTAATACATGCTATGGTCACAAGGATCAAAATAAATGCTCTTTTCATATAATTCACTTTTTAGGTTTTACTTCTAATTTTACAAAATAACTCAAATAACTTACATCATCATCGTGATGAGTATTGTAATAGGAATCATTTTTAATTGCATCCTATGGAAAAAGACAGATCAAAAACAATCATGCTGCAATTTTGAGATGGGAAAAGTTATATAAAATTAATTAATATGGAAATATTACTGGCCTAAACTAATTTTTACCAGAGTAAATTGGCTATCTCTTGGCATTAAACTAAACCTAACAAATGCTATCAGAAAACCTGAATAAAAGTACCCTCAAAAAAGTCCATGTCAATTTTATTTATAACCACTCACCCAAATCCCCAATTTGGGGACCTGGTAAATAATTATGTCAAATTGCTTCAAATAGGGAAAATTACCATTAGTGTTCGTATACTAAAAGAGGATTCAGAAAAAGCAACTATCGAATTTACACTGACTGATACTGGTATTGGAATTCCTGAAGATAGACTGGCACTAGTCTTCAATGATTTTGAACAAGCATCCCGGGAAATAACAAGATCTTATGGAGGTACAGGCTTAGGACTTGCCATTGTTAAACAAATGGTAGAACTTCAAGGTGGTACACTAATTGTAAAAAGCAAAGTTGGTGTAGGATCAACCTTTGGTTTTGTTCTGAGTTTTGAGAAAACAGAAATAGAAACAGTGACAAAAACAGAAACAGAAACTGATACAGTTTTAATAAACGCAAAAATATTGGTTGCAGAAGATATAGTCTTGAATCAACTTTTAATAAAAATAATATTAGAAGATTTTGGCTTTGAAGTAGATGTTGCTGGTAATGGAAAAATAGCCATTGAATATTTGAAAAAAAACAAGTATGATATTATTTTGATGGACTTACAAATGCCTGTAATGAATGGCTTCGAAGCCACAGTATATATCCGAACCCAAATGAATTCTAAAATTCCCATTATTGCCCTCACAGCAGATGTAACCACTGTGGATGTTGAAAAAAGTAAAGCTGTTGGGTTGAATGATTATATATCCAAACCCATTGACGAGAAATTATTATACAACAAAATCATTAAGTGCCTTAAGAACCTGGATTAGAATGAAAGCTAAAAAATCCAAAAGCTGCAAAGACTTCCAGCTTTGCCATGCTTTTCTACGAGATTGAGGACTGAAGGACAAACCAATCGTACATCAAGACAGTTTTAAAATTTTCCCTACACTTAACAAGGGTGGTATGGGTTATTGCCTTCGTCAGCTGGGCCCACTTCAGTAAATCAACCGCTTATGAAAATATTTCACAAGCGGTTTTTATTTCACTCCAGGTTTGAGCCAGGTTTTGGATGAAATTTGGCATTTTAATCTTAGAGATTCAATAGAAATTCTTAATAAAAAAGTAAACCATTATACTCCAGGAGGAAGTTTTGAAAGCATCAACTTGCGATAACTTATGATTCGACCATCAACTATAAATGTCCCGTCTCCATTAGCGTGTATAGTGCGATGTTCCTTTCGGTCAGCATCTATCCATGCATAAACGGCATCAAGAATAAAAATACTATGTTTTTCAATATAATCTGTAACACGGCATTCAATATTTGCAAGACATTCCTTTATCAGCGGTGCCTCAACTGACTTTGCTTTAAGTGGTGTGAGCTCAAACTTTTTGAATTTATCAGTATCGGAACCTGAGCATACTCCAATTTCAACGACCATTTGGGCAATGTCAACTGTTGGTATAGCTATCACACATTCCCTGTTTTTCGTGAGAGCTTCAAATGAGTAATTCCATGCTCCGGTCATTAAAGCAAACTGAGGGGTGAAATCCATAACCATATGCCACGAAATCGTCATGATATTGTTTTTCCCTTTGCTGGCTGTGGTAACCAGGACAACCGGGCCGGGTTCCAGTAGCATAAATGCTTTGTTTAATGGGAGTTCTTGCATTTTATAATTATTGATTTGTTTTGATTATCAAATTTACTCATAAAAACAACAGTTCCTGTAATATTACAGGAGGTTTGAGATCAACGATAGAATAATACCGCATTCCGAACACGTCTGATTCTGGATTAGAAGGCCACCCCTGCAGTCACGCTCCTCCCTAAAATTGTCCACCGGGCAATTTCTTAACGGTCGTCCGGGTTCGAGACCTGACGGAACAACAAGATAATCAATCACTTACAATTATTTTTGTGGGTGATTTTTTGTTTGTTGCCAGGTTCTTGCGAGGTTTTGAGGATTTTAAGGAATATTGAGATTCAGAAACACTTAAGGGTTGGTGGGAATTACCACCCCCAATGTGTAACGTTTTTCTAGGACAAGACAGCAAGTAATAAGACTCTTAGGAAGTACATTCTTAATTCAAAGACATTTTGGAAATCAAGCGAGTTCTACATATACTGCTTTTTAGCTTAAAATAATTGAATTGCTAAACTTTAATAATTTATTGTAACTTTCTCAGAATATCCTAATGAGGATGCTTATGGTCCTCTGGTAATCAATTACATGTAAAATTAAAATTGCCGCATATGTCATATCTTAAAAACAAGTTACAAGTTTTTTTCCTTTGTTTGTTTACTTTATCAAACTGTCCATTCGCCATTAGTCAACAACTTTCACTTAAAGTTTCAGGCGATGATCAGGCAGGTTTTCATGTTGATATATACAATGGCGATCAATTAGTAGTTACCAATACGGAAGAATTCTCCCTGCAAATGTTTAATCTTGATTTGAGTACTGTTGCAAACATACAACAATGGAAAGGCCAAAAGTGGTCAGGTAATGAAAAGAGCATTACTTTAAAAAGAGATTCTTACGTAAAAGAGTTTGATGCAAATCTGTCTGTTAATGTAACTTACCAAGTGGTAAGTTCTAATATTATAAAAAAGACGATTGAGTTGTTTCAGCCATCCATGCCGGGAATGTATTATATATTGGAACAAACTGCCAGACCAGAAGAAAAACCGCAGCGATATGTAACATTTGAATACGATAATTTTCCAGGGGGCTTAGTGCATGAAATGTTTCCTTCAGCAGGCTTTATTACCCAGGATAATAATGTAGTTGGTTTTTTAACAGACGCAGGTTATAAAAATCAGTATACAAGAAATACGCGTCGACGATTTAGCGGACGTGGTGGTGGTTTTGTAGGCATGCGCAAGTTGCCTGATCCTAATTTATTTTATGTTGCCAGCTTATCAGACAGAGCACAAAATAATCATTATATTAAACAAACATTTGGTGAAATGTACAACCTTGATGCCGGTGCAGAAATCATATTAAAAACGGCGACTGTATATCAAAAACAAGGCAATGCGGAAGTGGAGAATGAGAAAGGGCTTATTTCAATAACCGGTCATCCGGGAGAGAGGGCCGGGATAGAATTTATTGCACCTTTTAAAGATCAGAAGATATACACTATTTCATTTTTGTGTAAAGGAAATACACCACTGGCATTAAAACTATTTAGAATTAAGAACGGTAAAAAAACCATTGAACTGGAAGACGGGGTAAAGTACATTGATAACTTTCCTTCGGTCGAAAACGAATGGACGCTTTTTAAAGGAAGCATATTAGTGCCTTATATTGAAAATGATAGTGTATCCATGTTCATTGGCACTCAATCAGGAAAAGAATGCAAGCTACAGATAAAAGATCTGCAATTTATAGAACACCAGCCACAACAAGAGCCTTATAACATACTTCCGCTTGGTGAAAAGGTGGAGAAAACTACCTATGTTTTTGTTGAACCATGGAAATCACATCAACAATTTATGATCTCTTCTCAGTCACGGTTAGCCGAAGGGAAAGGTTTTAAAGGATCGCTGATAGAAAAAATGTTGTATGCCAACTTTAATATGCTTACCTGGATTACAGATGTAAAAGATTTTACGCCGTTTAATGTACCCAATATGAATTATGCACCGGATATGTACAACAGGGATTCTTTTTTTTCTACTATAGCATCTTATAATAAAGAGTTGAACCTTGCCATCTGGGGAGAATGGGGTAAAACACAAACGCCCAAAGGCGGTATTGGCACTATTATCACACCACTTATGGGGTCGGTAGAGGCAAAAGACAACGAAGCCACCATCGAATGGCTGATCTGGGCAATGATGAACAAACGTCGGTTCGGCATTACACTTCCGCAGGAAAAAATTAAAAAATCAGTTGATTATGTATTGAATGAATTTGATGCCGACAGAGACGGAAAATGTAAGGCACATTTTTCTTTGAGCCAAGTAGATATTGTTGATTTTAATCCTAAAACAGACCGGCTTGGTGTTAA
>PMIJ01000014.1:0-183 GCA_003157015.1 Bacteroidales bacterium | reverse complement strand
AAGAAAGCATTTACTGTTCGACCGGAATTATCCCGACATCATTTCCCTTACTGACCTGGAACCGGAATTCTTTTCTTTATGGTTATTCAACAGGCCAATGTTAACAGATGAAATGGTAATAAATCATTTGGATCAAATACCCGTTCTAAATAAAGTACCCAACTCACCTCACCCGGAATATGG
>PMIJ01000105.1 GCA_003157015.1 Bacteroidales bacterium | reverse complement strand
CTTTGTCTTGGCAGCAGGATTAGTCCGGGTGCAATAAAATTTGATAAGTTGAAATGAATTTGCTCGCATAGACTTTAGGGGCTGATCGAGAAATAGTCCGGGTTGCCGAAGCCAATTAATTAAACCGACCGAGTTAGCTTGTGCTTTTTATTTTTTGTCATAGTGAAACCTGCATGCGTAGATCAATATATCCGAGTCCTCAACCTGGTAAACCAATCTGTGCTCCAAGTCTATGCGTCTAGACCAATAACCAGCTAAATCGAATTTTAATGGTTCAGGTATACCAATGCCTTTGTAAAAAGTTCTTTGTATATCCTTAATTAGGGCATTAATTTTCTTCAGGGTCTTTTTGTCTTCGGTTTGCCAGTAGACATAATCTTCCCATGCATTTTTCGAAAAGATAATTTTCATCATTCCTCAATCAAACTATGTTTAATCTTCTTCCCGGTTTTCATCTGCTCAATTGATTCAAAGAGTCTTTTTGCATTTTTCTTAGAACTTAATAAATGCAAAGTCTCCATGATGGAATTATATTCGTCNNTCAAGATAGTTTTTAAGTCCGGTTCTGAATTCGGTATAATTTGCTGCAATCATTTGAGTATATTTAAGTATTTAATTAAGTACAAATATACGTACTTTAATTTGTAATTCTATTAAATTGGGATATTAGTTTTGGTTTTTGCCAGTCACGGTAGATGGCACGGAGTTGTCGTGTCACGATAAATACTCTAAACGGTACCAAGTCCCGATAGATTGACGAAAGTTGTCATGTCCTGATGAAATTGTCCAGATGATACAGCAAAAACCAAATCCTCAATTGTCTCGTTGTAATGCTGGCTCCGCTTACAAGCTAACGGCCCGGCGGTTTAATTAGGTGCCGTCCATGTTGCGGTGCCGCTTTTTTTGCCAGTCCCGGTAGGTGGACGAGCACCCTCTGGTCACGATGAAACTGTCTTGACGGTACCAAGTCCNNCAGCCCTATTGACTTTGTCTTGGTAGTAGGAGTAGTCACGGTAACGAAAGATTTGATAAGTTAAGATGATTTTACTCGCATAGACTCTTGGGGCTGATTGAGAAGTAGTCCGGGCTGTCGAAGCCTATTAATTAAACCGTCCGTTGTTAGCACAAGTACTAATTTTAAAACTACCTCTCGAGCAGTAAACTGTCCAGATGTTTTGAAATCTGTCGTGATGCAGAAGCATGAGTGTTGAGCTTAAATTAGTTGTTTATCTCAAGACAGCCTATCTCTATATAGTTCGGATCTGACAAGAAAGTTTTAATCAGGTCGTAATTTTTTCTCAAGACTGTCTCGATATTTTGTGTACTTGTGTTCCCAAGTCTTAGCCAAATTACTTTCGGCGAAGATCCTTTGATAAGTCCAAGATCGTAAAAATCGCCGTCAGATGTAACGATACAATAATTGTTTTCTTTAGCATAATTCCATATTAGAGAATCTTTGGAATTCTCAAGACCTAAGTCCCTAACTTGTTTTGAACCAGGAAAAATGTCTTGGATTTTACTAATGATCCTAAATGAAATATTTTGATCAAGAAGCAATTTCATTAGATCGTCTGAAGTTTACGTTCCCTATCTGCTGCGAACATTAAACTAGCTTTGATATCCTCTCTGGAAAGTTCAGGATAGTCATTAAGTATTTCTTCAAAACTCATTCCTGAACCTAACCATCCGAGAATATCAAATACAGTAATTCTGGTATTTCTTATACAAGGTTTTCCAAATCTCTTATCGGAGCTGATTTTGATTATCTTGTTGTAACTTTTCATGGTTCAAAGATACTACATTTTTAAATTGGACATCTCAGGTTTTTCATGATTGCCTTAGTTTTTTAAATTGTCATGTTGAGAGGAAGTTGTCTCAAAAGGAATTATTCCCTCTTGGGATTCCAATAATAGTGAGCCAAATATCGGCTAATAAAGTGTCATCTAGTTCCTTTAATTTCTCAATGTCACTATTTGCTAATTCAGTTTTGTTGAGGTTTTTATATATCATACACCTACTTTGATATAATTCTCTGTCATATCCATCAATTTTTAAAGCCTTATCAACTGCTTGAAGTGCTTTTTCATTGTCTCCCTTCGCTTGAAGCTTCAGTGCTTTATTTTTAAAATCGAAAAATGATTTCGTTGTAGTAAAGTTAAATACAGCTTTATATTTCTTGTCGACAGATTGACCATTTGATTTGGTAGGTATCCATAGTCCCGTGCTTTTGTCTAATGCAGAAAGTGCTTCAATTGCGAATAGCTTATTAGGATTACTAATGAGTTTTACACTGTCTATTTCTCCACTTTTATTGATTATGAAACTGAGAATTACCTGCTCTTGGACATTATTAGTGGAAACACTCATAGGAAAATTTGTGTTTTCGGCAAAGAATTTGTCTACATTTTCATTTTTTAATTTTGCCTTTTCAAAAGACGGATTTGAATTTTCTTGACCATTTAAACTATTCGAAACGAGTGTAAGAAGAAATAAAAATTGTATGAATGTTTTCATAGGTAGCTCGATTACTTTTTTCTTAAGTTAATATATTATCAATTCTGAACTAAATTATTAGTATCTATTTTGATTAAAGAGAATTTGTCTGGTCACAGGTGGCTTTGGATCTTGCTGTCTCGTCCTGGTATAGGTTGTCACTTTTGGNNAGTTAAATTATTTTGATTTGTTTTTTTTCTAAATCTCATTGGCCATTTTTTTATCTCTATACTCTCGTGATTATGAGCTTGTAAAGGCGTTAAATAATTACAGCTTTCATGAGGTCTCAAGTTATTGTAAACCCAGACAGCTTTGTTTAGTTCTCTTTGCGCATTCCTCCGATCAGGGAGACGATCTCCCAAATCAAACTCTTTTTTAAGTGTCCCGTTAACTCTTTCAGCAACAGCATTTTC
>PMIJ01000122.1 GCA_003157015.1 Bacteroidales bacterium | reverse complement strand
GGAGTTAAATTTGGGATTGTAATATTTGAGCCTTTATCAAATTCCTTGTCATTATCTGCTTTATATACCTGTTGTTCTTTCAGTTTAGCTTTTCCAATATCTTCTCCATCGATTAACAATTGAATATCGTCAATCCATAATTTACCTGTTCCACTAAGTATTGGACCAATAAAGATTGTTTTTGCATTTTTAGGAAGTGGCAATACAATTGAGTATAATGTCCAATCTGAAGTTCCATGAATATTTCTTTGCATCATATTATCAAACTGTAATGTTCCATTAGCTCCATCTATACGTAACATTAAACCAATTCGTCCATTGTCAATATTCTGCAATTTCATATATCCTCTAAGTTCAATTTGATTTCCTTTATAAATTGCAGGGATTGCATACCCACAAGAACCAAAGGATTGGTCAATACTAGCTCCGATAAATTCTATCGATAAGGATGTTCTCCCTGAGTGTTTTTCAATTGTGTCAGAACTTAATTTATAGTCTGCGGTTCCCCATTTCATCCAATTATCAGGGAGTTGTCCTTTGTTTGAGATTTTTTCAAATCCAAAGTTGAAATCAGTTTTGTTTTCAGTTTGGCAGAATGCAAAATAGGAAAACAAACTCAAAGTGAAGATTAGTGCTGTTTTTTTCATACAATTATTAAGTTTGGAGATATTGCCAATATTTGTCGTATATGATTACATTTTATAGATAGGGTTTCATTGATATTAAAAAAGTACTCGTCTGCTGAAGGCAATTGACAGTCCGAGCTATAGCAAGTATTTTAAAATTATAATGATATAACCAATTCCTCTTTAAAGTTTATGAACCTTTCTCTTTGCAAAGTTGTCTGAAAGATTATCGTTGAGATAAAGCGTGTCCGGTTTAAATGTGCTTGTAAAATAAAGTATTTAACTCTAATTATGTCTTTAATGAATAAGAATCTGTTTAATGAGACAAGTAATTTGATACGGCTGTTGAAGCATCTTTTAAACTGTAACTTACCCCGGAAATCCTGATTAGAGCTTCACCTTTCAGATCGGAATTATAGAACGAAACTTTTGCCTTCCCTGTTGAATCGGTTTTTATTTCAGGATTCCAATATATAGTCGTTCTGTTGTCAGGTATTTTGCTGTTGTTGTTTTCGTAATCAGGTTTATAAAACTCTTTAGCCTTGTAAATCCCCTGAAACGGGAAAATAATTGCTCCTTTGGGATTTCCCCTGTAAGCCTTTGAATAGGTTGTAAATGAAATAACGGGTAAATAATCTATATCTACCATAGGCGATCCTTTCTCTAGAAAAGAAGGTGGCGCTGCTTCATCATTAAATGACAATGAAGTTGGTGCTGCTAGCGGCGGCGTTACAAATCTACTGTATTCACTTCCAGCCTCATAAAACTTGACATTCGATATTTCATTAACAGGAATGCTTGTTACCCATTGATAACGCAAAGCATCATAACAAGGTGGGCAGGAAGCTGCGGTCATAGGGGCTCCATTTACAACAAGAATCGGCTGAATAGCATAACCAGACGCACCGAACCCGATGGCGGTAAATGCTTTTTCGCCAAATTCCTCATATATCATCTGAAATAAGTTTTGGTATTTTTTACCCGTTGGATCCTTCTTATCCAAATTGATCATAACATCAGGTTTAGAATACCAGGGGTGCGATTTTGCTCTAACACTAACTTCCGGTATATAATTATATTTTATATTTGAGGCATCTAGTGACTTCATTTCAGCATATTTTTCATTTAGGGTTTTCAGGTATCCCGGTTTATATGAAACAAAGGGTAATTCATTCTTTCGATAATTAATTCCAGGAACAGGAATAGTATCAAGATTAAAACCAAGATCGTCAATCCTCTCTTTTTTATTCCTATTCTGAATGATAAAAATATGGGAATCGTTAAAGAAAGGCATGTCAATTTTAAATCTGCTCTTTTCATCAACTTTAACAATACCATTATAACCTGTTTTAAAGTCTAAAAAACTAATATTATAATCACTGCCGGGTCTACGACTATTATTTAATACAGTCCCATCTATGTAAAACCCCTTCTCGACCGGATACATATCTTTTAGTGTTTTGCTGTACCGGATTGAATTCCATAAAAAATTTCGCCAGCCTTGCGTCATCATTACCAGGTCAATATTTCTATTACCCGAAGGAGTCGTATCAGCAAGGTTTATTAATTTGTAGTCGATCTCCCCTTTCAATTCGGAAGTAAGATACAGGTATGATTCAATATCGGGGGAGTTTATAAGTGAATCAGTTTTCGAAGCGTCTAGAACTGCCATTGAGAGAGAATATACAACCGGATTCCCTACAGCATCAGTAACATTGATTATCAAATTCACTCTTTCCCTCTGCCCATAATCCTTTTTATCAGTTTCAACATGAATTAACATTTTCTTATCGGGCCGGTTATTAAATACAAGTCGCTCAGCAAGCGGACGAAATAGGCTGTCAAACAGGGTTATCTGAACGATACCCTTGGGATATATTTCAAGAGGCAAATGTATTTTCAGCGTTTTGGTGTCTAGTTTTGCTTCAATTGAAGTGAAAACAGCTCCCCTTACTGCTACCAGCAGATAATGTTTGCTCTTATAATTGTTCTGGTTATTTTTAATATAGATTACGCTGGAATCAGAATTGAAATTCAGAACATAACCCTTTGGTTCAGTAATCGGAAGACTAAAAACATATTTGTTGCCCGACAGAGTTACAAGTGCTTTATATGATTGATTTAACTCTGGGGTAAATCCAAACTTTCCAACTCCCGATTTATTTCCTGTGATGTGTGTAACAATGTTTTGATTTNNCTTTCCGGGAAAAACTGAAGGTTAATTCCTGATTTCAATGGAAGCGATAATCGTTGTTCCGAGATGATGGCTTTGTCGGAAAGTGTAAATTTTATGTCGGCAAAAGAGCAGGAAAGCGACGATGGTACAAAAAAACCCATCGAACCATTGAACTCCTTTTTAAAATTGAAGATTTTTCTCACACTCAATGTATCGTTAAGTCTTACAAATACTTCAAGTTGTTTTTCCTTAGCTCTGTATTCATCTGGTAGAATTGTCTGTAGGTATAAGTCTACTGAATCGCCATCAGCACTTTTATTTATTACAGGATTTACTACTATCAGGTTTCTTAGGTTCGACTGATGGACAGGAATGTCTTTTTCGAAAAGATATTCATTCTGAAAATTTCTCATATATTGAGTATATGCTCTTATGCGAAATATTCCGTTTTTCAGGTCTTTATTAAGAGCAAAATCACCCCGTGTCCTGCCATTCCTGATGATGAGTTTCAAATGCTTTTCCAGTTTATTATCTGCATTTATTAAATCGACATACAAAATTTTACTTATGAAAGTTGAATCCATGTAAAGGTTGTCGAGAACAAAAGCGCTGAACCAGATAGTGTCTCCTGCAAGATAATCGTGGCGATCGGTCGCAATATATACGTTTTCAACAGCAACAATGTTATTATTCATTATTTTAACCAGCGAGTCCACTCCGATTATTTCATTTGCAGGGGAAAGACGATTTTCAGAGTAAAACCTGTTATTATTCTCCCAGTTCTGAATTTGTTTTTGTTCTTTAAAATCCGGCTTAATATATGAGTTTTGGACCCAGAAATCGTGATTATAGGGCTTTTGGAACAATTTTTCTATTTCTGAATTAAAAGCTGTTGACTTTCCGGATAAGGAAAATTTTGCATTAAAATTAATCTGCTGTTTCGCTTCAGTTAATGTTTCATGCATAACATGATCTCTTACAGCATTACTTATAAAGGAAGAATCAGGAATTACAGCAAAAAGTGTGCTTTTAGAAATGACCTGATCAGGCTTATTCTTCTGAACCAACCTGAAATCTTCATTTTCATTGATACAATCGATATGATAACTGTTTCTATTTTCAACTGCAGGAGAAAAAGAAATTTCAGTTGAAGAACTTTTGTTATCCTGCCATATTGTCGAAGGTCCTTGTATTCGATTCCTGCTTTTTGATTTAAAATGGCTGGTTAAATATACGATCGAAGTGTCGGCAACATTAATGTAATAAACATTTTTGGTTTCCTCCAAATTGACCCCCACCATAGCAATCAGACTCCCATTCTGTTCAAAAAATCCCATCCGATTGATATAACCTTCAATAAACATTGGCAGGTTGATGAATGGGTCAATTTTAAATTCTAAACTGTTTTCAATTAACCCAGGTGAAGATCCTTCTGTTGATGCGTACCGGGTTATATTGGATTGATCTCCTTGAAGTGCATACTTATTTACATTCATATGCGCATATCTTTCAAAAAAGCTGGTTATCTTTGAATCGACCGATGAATTGATTCGGCAATAAACAAGTTCCCTTTGTGAAGGATTCTGAGATTCAGGATTGTTGTTTATCCGGAATTTCTCAAGAGCCTTTTTAAGCAATAATCCAAATTGTATCGGTGTTTTATTACTCGAATTGTTCTTATGAATTTCGAGAGGAGTTAGTGAAATCAAAACTGAATCTTTGGGAGAATCAAGAATAATAGTCTCGTCTTTATAACCGAATTTCCTGATTTTGAGAGTAGTTGGAAATATAATTGGAGAAAGGAGAAATTCTCCCTTGGAATTTGACTTCGCAAACAATCTTTTATCACTGCTGGAAATGTCTGCAAAACAAATCGGAGCGTTAGTTTTTATTTTAACCAGACTGCCTTTAATAAAACCTACTTTTTGAAATATTTTATTAGATGGAAAGGTAGAATCAGAGAAAGTGACGGCTCGCAGTTTAATAGTTTCCTGCATTGATGGTTGAATTAGTTGATTAGATTTCTGTCCAGATAAATCAACGGATATAATAGATATGAATAAAACTGCTAACCAACTTAGAATGAATTTGGTCATGGGATTATCTATTTTCTTTTTTTAAAAATTCACCAAGTCAGAGATTTAAGTCTTGGGAGAGTATTTGTCTATGATTCGTTCTTACCAGATGAACAAATTTTGTGCCAAAGAAGCGGTCGCGTTATCGAAAGGAGTGGTTACAGTTTAGATTAACTTTTATACTGTACCGCGTTTTTTACCATTCCCGGTAATTAAAGCGAAGCCCCGTCAGTCACATAAGCATTTCACAACAATCCGCTGTATCCTCAATGTTTAAAGGCTTCTGTCTGACTTCACAATCGATACTAAAGTTAACTATAAAAATGAGATTGCATTTCCCGGATTGCACAAATTTTAATAAAAACCCCGGCGAGTACCATTCTACCGGCAGGGGGATTAAAAAGAGCAGCGTTTATAGTCAAAGGCTGAGACTTAGGTGTAAATCATTCATATCTTAAGGCATCCACCGGATTAAATCGTGAAGCTTTGTAGGAATGGATGAATACAGTTAAAAGCACTACAACTGCTGCAATTGTAAAAGAAATAATAAATACCCACCAGTTAATACTTGCCTTATATGCAAAATTATTTAACCATTTTCTAATAAAAAGAAGGGTCACAGGAACAGAAAGCAGGGCAGCAGCCAGTACAAGAATCAGGTTAGTAAACAGGAATGAATAAATGATTGATTTTTCAGAGCTTCCGAATATCTTTCTTATACCTATTTCTTTGATTCTCGAACGAGCTACGAACAGTGTAAGTCCAAATAATCCGGATGCAGTAATCAGCAAGGTAAAGAGAGCAAAAATGGAAATAATAGTACTAAGGTTTTTCTCTGAAGAGTAAGTATCTTTAATTACGTCTTCTAATGTTGCATAACTGAACGGCCTGTCAGGAGCAACTATTTTCCACTCTGTTTTAAGCAATGGGAGTAGGTTGTCTAGCCTTCCTGATTTATAATGCACTGCGACCTTTCGGATGTAACGGTCGGACAATGTTATATGAAGGGGTGGAATATTGTCATGTATTGAATGAAGGTTAAAGTCTTTTACAATGCCAATAATTGTCTGACTCCCGAGCTTCTTTCCGATAGGATCAGTTATTCCCAACTGTTTGACTGCCGTTTCATTAAGTATTGTTGCCTGTGCCAGGTCACTGCCATACTCATCTGAAAAATCCCGGCCCTCTAGTATAGTAATACCCATGGTTTTCAAAAAATTAAAGTCAACGGCAATACCTTCTACCTGTACATTTCGTTCCGTATCCTTAAAATGTTTAAACATATCAAACCCATAGTCAACCATCGGAAGACTAGAAACTGTCCCTGCAGCCATAATTACATTAGGATCCGATTTTATGCTATTTATATAAGCTGAATACCCTTTAAAATCGCGACCGAGATCAATCAGGAGAATATCTTTGGTATAATGCCCGGGATCTTTTTTTAAAGCATATTGATACTGAGAATTAATGATTAGAGTACATGACACGAAAGAGCAGAATATAATTAATTGTACGACAATAAGAGAGGAACGGATAATTTGCTTTCTTTTCCCAAAAGAAATTTTTTTACCCAGTATATCGATAACTTTTAGTCTGGATAAATAGTATGATGTGTACATTCCGGATGCAACACCAATAAATATTGTCAAAGCAAGATAAGCAGAAATATAAATAATAATATTGGAACTGATAATTTGAAGATCGGTTTGAAACAATTTCCCGGCAAATGGCAGGGCAAGCCACATCATAAGTCCGGTGAATGGTAACACAAGCAATGCAAGTAGTACAGATTCACTTAGCAATTGATTTTGTATGCTTTTATTATCGGCGCCTGTAGCTTTTCTTATTCCAATTTCTTTTGCTCTGCCAGTTGATACGGCAGTAGACAAGATGATATAATTAATAGTCGCAACAAGGATAATCAGGAATGCAATGGCTGAAAATAATCTGATGTTATTTTTATTACCAGTGATACCGGAGTTCCAAATCTTATCTGATCCTAAATAAACGTCTGATAAATTTTGAAGAGAATAATGATTATTAGCCTTTTCGCTAAAGTGTTTTTTCTCAAAGGGCCGAAATTGCTTCTCAAACAAAACTATATTACAATCTTTTGAGAGTAAAACCCAGGTAATCCAGTAATTTAAATCCCAATTTGTATCAGCATTAGCTATTCCGTGTACTTTGTTAATTGGGTCAATCGTCCATTTGCTGTTAACCATGCAGGTAGCTCTGAAGACGGAATTTTCAGGTATGTTTTCATAAACCCCCTTGACAATAAAAACATGATCCTCGTTATTTATCAAACCAACGACTTCTTTTCCAACTGGGTCCTGATCACTGAAAATCTTTTCAGCCAGGTCCCTTGAGAGAACAATAGCGTCTTGATCATCAAGAAGGTCATTATTCAATCTACTTCCAATCATAGAAATGGTGAAAATATCAAAGACTTCTGAATCTGTAGCTAAAGCTTGTGGAACATTGATATACTCATCTTTAATTTTTAATTTAAATCCTCTCAAGTTCCTTGTTCTAATCGCTTTATCTATTTGAGGAAATTCCTCTTTAAGTGTCTTAGCTAAAACATAGGGTGTCTCAGCTGTCGTTTTATCATAATCAACGTAGTAATTAAGCACCCTGAAAATCTGGTTTCTATTTTTATGGAAATGGTCGTAACTAAGTTCATTAATTACGAAAAGCAAAATTATGAATGAAGCGGCTAACGCTATTGAAAGTCCTAATGCATTTATACTAGCAAAGACCTTATTTTGCATTAAAAACCGCACTGAAGATTTGATATAATTTTTAAACATTGTGGTTGATTTTAAGTTAAACCATTAGCCTTTTACTTTTTTAAAAGGCAAGAATTAGAAAAATAAATAAGATGGCGTTTAACTTAAGATCGGAATATCCTCAGAAGATAAAGATTGTTGATGATAATAAAATTCCTGATATGTAGGTTTTATAAGCAATGCAATTTTGTGAAGGGAAATTATTCTTTGATTAATTAATCTATTGTCCGTGAGTAATTTGAGTTGCTCGATGAAATGTATAAAATTCATTTCCTCAAACTGTGATATAAAACCTTGTAGAGACGAAAGTTGTGGAATATCTTTTGACGGAATAGCAACTGAATATTGGGTCGCCATTTGATGTCTAAATGCTCCTGAAAAATCTGGTTTATTTGAATTTTGATGAAACGAAGCAAGAAAGAAAACACAGAGAATAAAAATAATTGTAGTCCCGAAATGTTCTATTCTATTTTCTGATTGTCTAAGCATATAACAAATGTAAATAAACTATTTAATTAAAGCCTTATGATAAATAGATTGATTTCAGAGTTTTCTCTACAATATTGAAATCCTTATGGAACATAAAGACCAGTATTTTGTGGGTCTGGGTTGGCAAAAAAGCATGTGTTTGGCAGCAGAAAAAAATTCAAGTGTATATAATTATCCTTAATCACTAATTTCAAATACTCCGGCGGAGTATCTATATTCTACCAGCCGGGGAATTAAAAGAGCATTGTCACATAGAGGGAGAAGCATTATTCTCGCTATCATTATTATCCAGATTATTTATAATAAGATAGATAACCCAAAGTATAAAACATATTATTATGAAGATTTTCATTTGACATTTTTAAAGAAGTGAATTAGAATTCAATGCATGTTAGAAAAATACTCCGGCAATATACCGGAGTATTATAAAGTACAATTACAAGCCTGGATCAGCATCCGAATATGATTCAGATAAGTCATATTGAGAAAGCTGAATCAGACCCCAGCAGTCATCGCAAATGTTCACAGAGTTCGAATCGATGAATTCTCCACAGATCTAATCCATGGTTTCGTCATCCGGGACGAAGTCGCCATTACAGATTCTACATTTTAGGTTCATAGCATTAATTTTTATTTGATGTATTTCAAATTATCAATTAAAGGAGGTTTTGATCCGCATAGCTGAAATATTCGCCATCCGGTGTTAGGATCAAATGATCGAGCAATTGAATTTCCATGACGTTTCCTGCTTCTTTAATCTTTTGAGTCAATTTGGTATCGCTTTCGCTAGGATTTAAATTTCCGCTCGGATGTGAATGGGAGATTATGATACCGCTGGCGTTAGCTTTAATTGCTGCCTGGAAGATTACGCGGATATCAACGGAACATCCACTTATTCCCCCTTTTGATACGTCCATGATCCCTAGAACAGAATTAGAGCGATTCATTAAAAGAATCTTGAATTCCTCTACATGTTCTATTGTGTCAGGGTTCCAATTTTCCATAAAGATCTTATGAGCATCAAAACTGCTAGAGATCTTTTTCCTGTCTGAAGCTTTGACCTTCGATTTATAAATAAGGCATACTTCAGCAATGTTTGTTTGCGTTGTTTTCATACAATTTGATTAAGTATTATTTAAAATGAAAAAAGCCTGATCGACTGATCAAGCTGAAAGTGTTAAAACAAAAAAATCCCATGAAATTAATCATGAGATCTAAGCGAAGCCGTTTTGCGAGATCCATCCATCATCCGCCAAAGAAAGCAGCTGTAACCTGCAGAATAAGGCAAGATTTACTCCGTAACTTTAGCCTGATCTTGCCGTTTCGAAAGGTTTTGCTTTGTTGCAAAAGCCGCGCTTGGCGAATGATGATGGATGGCGCAGGCTCGCATTACCCAACGTGAGACTTGCGATTTGCCCGGAACGCTTCTGGATATTTATCAGTTTGTGCCGGCGCAAAAAGAGCAAGACTCACTCCGCCTTACCCAGTCAATCAATTGTCTTGAGTTAAAAATAAAAACCATCCACTCAAGGATTAGCCCAAGTGGATGGATGTAGCACGGTTATTTCTCAGTGGTTCTTGAGATTTTAGAGTTGAGAGGAACCATCTCAGAATAACAATAAAAAAGATGCAGCATGACTCAACTTTATAAAAAAACCACCCCTCCCCAAAGAGAGATGAGTGGTGAATTCCGGCGTTCGATTTTTTGGGACCTATTAACCAGGAATTAAGGATAAACTTGTCTGATTTTAGTCCAGGGGACATCAATCAAATCCAAGATCGTTCTCAGCAATATCAGCGAAGGTTATCCGGCCTTTAAAACAACAACTGATAACTTTTATTCATACGATCTCAAACCGGCTCTAGTGACTCGCTATAGGGCTTTATTCGTGCCTGAAATTTTGCCGGTTCTGCAGCACATAAAACCCTTATAAACTTCTTCGTTTTTCTCATCGATTTCTTCTGATTTAATTTTCACTTACCAAAAGTGCGACGCTGCATATCACGTACAACTTTATGTAGTCCAAAGGGAAGTCCGAGAACTCGATTACCTGTTTTATTAAAGGATTCAAGTTTGAATCTTTGCAGGTTAAAATCCACGAGAGGTCCTTAGCGCTTTGACGCAGCTCCCAGGTCTGAAAATTGATTCCTTTTAGACGTTTGTCATCTTGAAAAATTAATAAGTTATCAAAAAGCCAATGACAATTTAATTCATCTCTCACCCATCTGCAGCCGTCTGTAATCAATAAGGGAGACCGTCCTGGATAGAGATGTTTCCAATATTTTTCTGTGCCGGTGAATTGTCTCAGAGCTCTTTTTATTTCATATGTATTCATGATTTAAATATTTAATAATAAGAAAGGCTGCCAGGTACATCCAAATACCTAGCAGCCCATTAATCTTGAATCTGATAATTTAACCGATAACTGTTTCAACTTTCTCCGGGTCCGGAAAGTATTGAAACTTTTCTGAGATTTTCACCTTCTTCCCGGTTGGAAGCTTCACCTCGAAAGGGGTGCAAGCAACTTTCTCAATTGAACCGGGAAGCGTTTGTCCGATAAGAGATTTAGCCAAAACATCGTCCAGCGCACACGCTATGGTGGTTTTTCTGGCGCTGACGTAAGAGCGAGATGTTGCTTTTGACTGGAGTACGATTGCATTACCTTGAAGGACCAGGACCGTATAAGGTTCGTTCGTCTTCAAGTTTGTTTTTCTTAACATACCGACAATTTTTACACACATTTTACATTAGATAAGTTAAACATTGAATTAATTACTCTGCAGAATATTACACTGCAGTTTTAGTAATAATTGGTCCTTGGTTTTTGAAAATTTCGGTATTGTAAAAAAACCAAAAAGGGGTGTGTGCCGTGTGCCCTTTCAAACATAGGAAAATAGCTTTCCCCTGACAGAGGTGGAGGGGTTAAAATTATAAGGGGTGGGCTCTTCCACGAATAGGTATAAGTATTACAAAAAAGCTACCCCCCCCCATAAAAAAATTTAAAAATTTGGGGCTTATTCATGCACGGTCATTTTTCAGCTTCCGGATGTAAAAATTAAGCTGGAGTCAAAGGAGATAAAGCTGACCTCCTCACGATTGTTAATATAGAATATAGACCTTAAGTTCCTTTTTGAGTACAATCCCGAAAAAAGGGTCTTAAATTCCGCTTGCTTAATTTTACTCATACAATACCTGGATATAAAATTTCAATAATATTGACTTGATAATTAAAATTTATATACATTTGCAGAATCGATTATTCATGATCGATAGCTATGCTTTTATCTGACGTCGAATAAAGCCCCAAGATCAATTATTTTGTTCGCGGGGTATCATTGTGCCATCCAAGGGTAGAAATTGTCCTGGGAGGCTTAAAAACAGTATTAGCTTTGAAATTTCTCAGAGACGTCATTTGGCTAAAGACCTTGGCAGATTTTTTAATTTAAGGAAGCAGTTTAAAATCATCTCTATACCTAGTAAGATCGTATTATAGCTCTACTAACTTCTATTATAGTGAGTTAACTGTATAGTATACTAGTGAATAGAGATATGTTAAGTAATAGTTATAGTGACTATTCAAGTAACATATTATAACGTGATAATATCTATTCTATCTTCATCCATCTTCATACCCCCCTATTATCTATCCCCCCTCTCTCCTTCCTTCTCTTCCCTTTTCTCTTCCCTTCCTTTAGAATTTCTGTCAAAGTCACCCAAACCATCTATAATTTCTCCCGAACCGAACATAAAAAAAGCCAGAGCCCAGCCCCAACTTTACAGTGGTCACAAAGAGTGAGCCCGGGTACAGCCACATCTAGTCCAGTTTTGCTTCAGTTTCCACAGTGTATGCGAAAATTTTGTTCTATACAGTCACCTTCCAGTCTTCCAGTGCCTTTGTTGACTGGAGCTCCTTCAGCCTGATGTAACCTTCGAAGGATACCAGAGTCTTCCATCCTCCCTGCAATAGCACCAGATGTACTGGAGTTCCATCAAGTATCAATATCGTAGCGAAAGTCCGTCTACCTGTATGACTTGAGACTAAAGTGCACCTTGGAGCTGAATCTGTGACAAGTTTACCACCTTTCTCTACAGAAGTGGTGTATATGTCGTTTATCTCAGCTTCCTGACAGACTTTCCTTATATTCTCATTTAATGCCTGATTTGCTTCAATTACCGGTAATTTCCAGCTGTATCTCTGCATAATTGCTATAACCTTCGGACTTATCTTAACTTTTGCGTTTCCTTTCGTCTTATTTGACTTATAGCTCCAGATTGTGCTTCCTTTCTTGATTGTATTGAATTGCTGCCAGTCACTGACTCTAGCTCCAGTATAGCAAGAAAGTAGGAAATAATCTCTAACTATATCAAGTTCTGGAGAAGAAAGCACCTTTGCAGCTATTTTATCAAGCTCAGCTCTGTCTAAAGCTATCTTATCAGTTGTATATGACTCTCTCTTAAACTCTTTGAACTTTTCGTTCTTATGCAAGCCTTCTGAGTAACCTGACTTCATGATCTGCTTAATCCACTTCAAGTGACTTGAGATGGTAGATACCATGTAATTCTTATCAGTCTCACACCAAATCTTGAAGGCTTTGTAGAAGTTAATGTCTATCTGCTCAAAAGTAGGATTCTTGTCAACGAAGTAGGCTACTAGCGTATTATAGGTAGACTTACAGTGCATACCTGTAGAGCCTGTCAACTTCTCATATTCCAGCTTGAAATACTCCAAAAAGCTTAAGCCCATATCCTTTAGAACTGGCTTACCTGTAGTCTCGATCTCATAGAGCTCCTTCAGTCTTGGTATGTCGCCTCCACCCTCAGCTTTGAGTTTGACTATAGCCATAACAAGACACTGCTGACAGTGGGCCAACTCATCGTTAACTGTAAGACCGTTGTATTCAACCCTGCTAGACTTAGCCCATTTACCAGTCCAGTTCTTTTCAGATACTCTCATACCTGTAGATGCTCTAAATCTCTTACCTGCAATATGGTAATGAATAAAGATGTCACCTGTTTTCAAATCCCTGTTAAACTTTACCATAATTGCGTATATTAGTACTCCACAAATATAGAAAAGATTATGACACTACGGACGTTTTACGGACGTTTTATACAGTTTAAGTATCAATTAGATAGGTTTTCGGACGTTTGGAAAGCCACCATGCCAAAATTTCATGGTGGAAAGCCTGTCAGCGTTTGCGACGTTTTTAGTCCGTTAATTTAAAAATTATAAGATTACCTTTGTGGTAAA
>PMIJ01000073.1 GCA_003157015.1 Bacteroidales bacterium | reverse complement strand
ACTCCTCCTTCAAGGAATTTAAAGAAGCGCTTTGCATGCTCTTTTTCCTGAAGCGAAGTTTCCATAAATATGGCTGCAATTTGCTCGAAACCCTCTTTTTTAGCCGCACTTGCAAAGAACTCATAACGGTTCCTGGCCTGTGATTCACCTGCAAACGCCTTTAGCAGGTTTTGTTCAGTTTTTGTTCCTTTTAAAGATTTTGTCATAACAATAATATTTAATCCTAAAATTACAACTAAATTATTTCATGTTGAATAGCTACATCGATTTTCAAAAGTGTTCCGCAAGCCGTTTGATCCGCTGAGCCTGATGATCAAAAATGGAGAAAGCCGGCTTAAATCAGCCGGCCTTCTCTTTTGGTCAGATCAGTTTAGGTTAGATCTAAAAATTATCACGTTCCACATAATGTGTATGGAGCAGTTCATGCGACTTATGGCTATTCGGCTTGTCGAGGAACTCCTTATAGATAGCAATAACATCAGGATTTTCGTGTGATTTTCTGAGTACTTTGTGTTCATCTTCCGAGTAGATGGCTTTCATACGTTTTTTTCTGATCTCCAAATTTGTAGGAATAGGCTGTCCGCCGCCTCCGATACAACCTCCCGGGCAAGCCATAATCTCAACAAAGTGATAGGGAGCTTTCCCTGCTCTTGCCATACTCATGATCTTATTGGCATTAACCAGCCCATGAGCAATAGCTACTTTCAGTTCGGCCCCTTCAAGAAACTTCCATGCTTCTACACAACCTTCAATTTTAATAGTTGCTTCTTTTATTCCGTCCATACCTCTGACAGGAGTAATATTCAGATTCCCAAACGGAACTTCCCGCCCGGTAACTATTTCATAAGCTGTACGCAAAGCAGCCTCCATAACCCCTCCGGTAGCTCCGAAAATAACGGCTGCACCAGTAGAATCACCCATTATTGAATCATAATTTGCCTCTTCAATATTTCTGAAATCAATACCTGCCTGTTTAATCATAACGGCAAGTTCACGGGTTGTAAGAACAAAATCAACATCCTTGAATCCGCTAGAGCGCATTTCGGGTCTGTCGGCTTCAAATTTCTTTGCAGTACATGGCATTATCGACACTGATACTATTTTTGAAGGGTCGATATTTCGTTTCTTCGCATAGAATGTTTTGGCAAGTGCTCCAAACATCTGTTGTGGCGATTTACATGTTGACAAATTCGGAAGGAACTCAGGGTATTTGTGTTCGACAAATTTAATCCAGCCCGGTGAACAGGATGTGAACATAGGCAATGAAACTGCTTTATCTCCATCAACAAGAGCTTTCTTAAGCCTCACCAGCAGCTCAGTACCCTCTTCCATAATTGTAAGGTCGGCACTGAAGTCAGTATCAAGCACTGAATTAAACCCAAGTTGTCTGAGAGCATTTACCATTTTCCCGGTTACTCTTTCACCCGGATCATAACCCAGGTCTTCACCAAGAGCAACTCTGACCGCAGGAGCAGTCTGAACCACCACATGCTTATCGGGATCATAGATTGCATCCCAAACCTGGTCGATGTATGTTTTTTCAACCAGTGCTCCGGTAGGGCATCGGTTTACACATTGTCCGCAGTTAGTGCATACAACCTGGCTCATGGGCCGATCGTGAAATGATGAAATTTTCTGATGTGCACCTTTGTTTGCAACTGATATAGCCGAGATATACTGTAATTGAGAACAGGTTCTTACACAGCGTTGGCAACGTATACATTTGCTGTCGTCCTTGACAAATGAGGGGGAAGATCTGTCTATATTATATTTTTTATCTTCAACAAGGTCGAGAAAAACATGGTCACCGAATGCATAATCATTTGCAAGAGATTGAAGTTCACAATTCTGGTTTTTGTAACATTTTGTGCAATCTGCTCTGTGTTCTGAAAGAAGTAATTCGACTATATGCTTACGTGCATTTCGAACTTTCAAAGTGTTGGTATGTATTTCCATTCCTTCTGCTACCGGAGTTGCGCAAGACGCTATAAGTGTTCTTGCTCCTTTTTGTTCAACAATACATACACGGCAGTTACCGGCAACACAGAGGTCATCATGGTTACAAAGAGTAGGAATGTTTATTTTCAGTTTCTTTGCAGCAGCAAGAACTGTTGTTCCTTCCTGAACCGAGACCGTCTGGTCATTTATATGTAGATTTATCATGATTCTTCGTTTTTGATTGATTGATTAATAGATGATCTCTTCCTTAAAATTTCCAACAATAGATTTAAAGGCGTTCCCGACNNATCTGCCAATTTCACAAGTTCATTGAGATAGGTGGATTTTGCTTCGCCTTTCTTGACTTTTTCAATACCTTTAAGCAATTGCTGGCAGCCTACCCTGCATGGAGTGCATTGACCACATGATTCCTCGGTAAAGAAATCGAGGNNACCTGTAGGTACTCCTTCAAAACCGATGATTGTTTCAGCAAATTTCTTCCTGGGCACGCAGAAACCTGAAGCGCCACCAACTTGAACAGCTTTTGTATCACCATCGCCAAATTCATTAACAAACTGCTGCACTGTCATTCCGAGTTCAAGTTCGAAAATACCCGGTGTCGGAGTATCACCTGAAATAGAAAATACTTTTGATCCTCTTGAATCTTTTGTCCCATACTGAATGAAGTTTTTAGCACCATGCTGAATAATCATCATAGCGGTAACAAGAGTTTCGACATTGTTGATAGATGTTGGTTTATCGAAGACACCCGATACTGTTGGATATGGAGGTTTATTTCTGGGTTCACCACGTTTCCCTTCAATTGATTCGAATAGCGCACTTTCCTCACCGCAAATATAGGCCCCGCTTCCCATCCTGTACTCTATAGAAAAATCAAATCCTATTTCATTTATCATTTTATGAAATGC
>PMIJ01000080.1 GCA_003157015.1 Bacteroidales bacterium | reverse complement strand
CCAACTTATAGGGGGTTAAGACAATCTGGTGTATTATTGTTTTGTAGTTTTACTTTTTATGACTGGACTTCCTGAAGATCGATTCTATCTTTTAATAAAGCTTCAAACACTTGTAAATTTATGTGTTAGGAGTTATTTTTGTTAGTTCCTTATTCATGCAGCATATCAATGAAAACAAGAATTATTACAGTCTTGATAGCCCTTACATTAGTAATATCCGGTTTACAAGCTCAGAATGCCTATGAACTTAATAGTGACTGGAAATGTATTTCGGTTTCAAAGGTGACCTCAAATGGTGAAAAGATATCCAATCCATCGTATAAATTGTCAGGATGGTTACAGGCAACTGTCCCCGGGACGGTTCTTACAACACTTTTAAATAACAAGCTCGTTCCGGATCCCTTCTGGGGGATGAATAATAAAAAAATTCCTGATATATATGACACTGGCCGTGACTATTACACCTATTGGTTTGTAAAAGATTTCAAAGAAAAGGTTAATTCAAACGATGAACAGGTATGGCTTCATTTTCGCGGGGTGAATTACGGGTGTGATATTTATCTCAACGGGCATAAGGTAAATGCTGAACCACATTTTGGAATGTTCTTACGCCAGACTTATAATATAACATCGCTGTTGGCCGGCAACGGGAATAACCGTCTGGCAGTCATTGTTTATCCTCCTGACCCTGTTGGAAATCCCAATGGAGGCCAGGGTGGTGACGGTACGATCGCCAGGAATGTTTCGCATCAGTATCCCGCAGGATGGGACTGGATTCAACCTGTTCACGACAGAAATACAGGTATCTGGGATAAAGTGATTATAAAAAAAACTACTCTCATTAATCTGAAAAACCCTCATATCATAACCCTAGTTCCGGGTAAGCGATTTCCTGATCAGATCCAGCAACCAGCCATCATAAAAGCCTCTGCTGAGATAGAAAATCCTACAGGATCCGTCATAACCGGAGTTCTTCAGTACAAATTAGACGGAAATATAATAAAAGGGGCAATTACGATTCAACCAAAATCAACTGCAGAAGTTCATCTGCCCGACTATACTTTAGTCAATCCTAAATTGTGGTGGCCCAACGGATATGGAGAACAGTTTTTGTATCAGGTTGATTTTGAATTTATTAATGAATCAAACCAGGTACTGGACAGGGAATCGCTACAAATGGGAGTACGGGAAATACAAACTCTCTGGAATGATCATACCCGAAGCAGCCAGGTAATGGTGAATGGTCAAAAAATATTTATAAGAGGAGGAAACTGGATAGTTTCCGATGCAATGTTAAGGTTTACTAACGAACGTTATAATGCGGAAATAAGGTTTCACCGTGATATGAATTTAAATCTTATCCGAATCTGGGGAGGTGCTTTAACGGAAAGGCCGGAGTTTTATAACGCCTGTGACAAATTTGGATTACTTGTGATTCAGGATTTCTGGACTTCCGGAGATTGCAACGGACGCTGGATCGATCCGAAGAAAAAAGACGATCAGTTTGCACGACGTAAATATCCCGACAATCATCAATTATTCGTCGAATCGGTAGCTGATCAGGTAAAAATGATCCGCAACCATCCCTCTCTTGCGTTTTACTGTGGAGGTAATGAAATTGTTCCGCCTGAAGATATTTATACTGTTATGAAGGATTCTGTTTTACCCAAACTTGACGGGACCCGTTATTTTTTCTCCTACTCCAATACTGACAGTATGTCCTATAACTCAATCGGAGGAACAGGCGATGGCCCATATACAATTCAACCTGTAAGTGCTTTTTGGGAAAATCGTTCCTTCCCTTTCAACTCGGAGATCGGGAATGTGGGTACAGGCGATTATGAATCATTGGAACGTTTTATACCTGAAGAGAATATGGTAGTTCCTCAATATGCTGCCAGAAAGATCGATTCTGTCTGGCAATACCATAAAGATCTTGGATACGGAAAGTTCATTGATTTATATGGCCCTCCGACAAATGTGAGAGAATTTGCTTTTAAAGCACAATTGGTAAATTACGATCAATATCGGGCACTTATCGAAGGTTTCAGTGCTCATGCCTGGGATTGGTATACCGGGGTGATAATCTGGAAAACGCAAAATCCATGGACCGCTCTTCGTGGTCAGATGTATGATTATTATCTCGATCCTAACGCATGTCTTTACGGGCTTCATAATGCCGGTGCATCACTTCATGCAATGTGCAGCCCGGCAGATGGAATGATAATGATCATAAATAATACCTTTCAATTATGGCACGATGTAATGCTTCAGGTAAAGGCTGTTGATGTTAATGGGAAAGACACCTTGCTAAGCCAGGTATTTTGTGACATAAGTCCGACATCTGTCCAAAAATACTTTTCAGTGAAAGGTGCAACCGATAAATTGCGGGAAAAGCAGGGAGTTTTCCTGATTGTACGTCTTTTGGATGTCAGGCAACAAATTTTGAGCGACAACCTTTACTGGTTACCTGATTCTTCCGGAAATTATTCTGGTTTGCAAAAAATGAATCAGGCGTTGGTAAAAGCTGATATCAAAAAAATTTCTGAGGGAAAAATTGAAGTTAGCGTTAGTAATCCTGTGAATTCGCCTGTTGCTTTTTTCAACCGGATATCACTTGTAAACAATCAGACAAAAAAAAGAATACTTCCTTCATTTTTCAGTGATAATTATATATCTGTTTTACCGGGTGAAAGCAAAACCATAACAATTGAATATTCACCATCGATTGTCAAAGAAAAGACTCTTGTTTCAATAGCAGGATGGAATGTTAAAGAACAGTGTTTTCCAATCCAGTAGTAACACAGACAGCCAGGCAGATGCAAAAGATATACTTTAAACTATGTTAAACAGAAGGAAATTTATTGAACTGGTTTTTTGCATGAAACATTTCATGAGGATAAATCTGAGAAATTTACCAGAAGCTGGTTTGCATAAGCAAATACTATTTTTGGTGAATTAATCCTTAAAATTGTAAAAGAATATCCTTCAGTTCTTGAGAACATATTCTAGATAAGCAAGTTTTAAAAAACCGGAACATTGGTACGAATATTGTTTCCAGATAAATACTTATATCAATAATGAACAAATATTTCCTTATTGCAGGGTTCATACTATTCTGTTCCTGCACGAACAACAAATCAGGTACTATAGAAAAAACCAGTTTAACCAGATATGTCGATCCATATATAGGCTCCGGTGGTCATGGTCACGTATTCCTCGGAGCTCATGTTCCTTTTGGAGCAGTTCAGGCAGGGCCTACCAACTATAATAAAGGATGGGACTGGTGTTCCGGATACCATTATTCAGACAGTATCGTGACTGGTTTCTCACAACTTCATCTGAGTGGAACAGGTATCGGGGAATTAGGTGATGTATTAATTACTCCATATACAGGAGAGTTGAAAACCTCACCCGGCACACTGGATAATCCGCTTTCAGGATATGCATCCAAATATTCTCATAGTGATGAAGTTGTGAAAGCAGGATACTATTCCGTTAATATGAACAGGTACAATATTCTTGTAGAATTAACAGCAACCGAACGTGTGGCGGTTCATAAATACACTTTTCCTGAAACAGAACAGGCTCATATTGCCATAAACCTTACCGATGGCATTGGCTGGGATAAGCCAACAGAGGGCTATCTTAAAAAAGTAGATTCCCAAACCTATACAGGTTATCGGTTTTCAACCGGATGGGCAAAAGACCAGCGGCTTTACTTTGCAATAAGACTTTCAAAGCCGTTCGGATCAGCTCAATTTTTTGATGACGGAAAAATTGTTGCAGGCGATTCGGTAAAATGTGAAAAGGTAGTAGGTGTGCTTAACTTCTCGACAAGAAAAGGAGACATAATAATAATGAAAGTAGGAATTTCGCCGGTAAGTGAGAAAAATGCCCTTGCCAATATTGACGCAGAAGTATCCGGTTGGGATTTCAGTAAAGTAGTCATTGATGCCAACAATCTGTGGAATAAGGAATTAGTAAAAATAATTGCTACAGGAAAGAATGAAAAGGATTTGCGTAAATTTTATACTGCCTTGTACCACGCGTATACTCACCCGATACTTTTTAATGATAACAACGGGGATTACCGCGGAACCGACAAACAGATATACACCAATCCGGGATTTGCTAATTATTCTGTGTTTTCGCTATGGGACACCTACAGGGCCGAACAACCTCTTTTAACTCTGATCCAACCAGAGCGGGTGAACGATATGGTGAACACTATGCTGAACATATATAAGCAACAACGAAAGCTTCCAATCTGGCACCTTATGGGAAATGAAACTGATTGCATGCCCGGATATAGTGCTATTCCTGTTATAGCAGATGCTTATTTCAAAGGGTTTAAAGGGTTTGATGTGAATCTTGCTTTTGAAGCCATGAAAGCATCTTCCACACGCGATGATTATGGTATGAAACTATTGAAGGAGAAAGGATATATACCTGCCGATAAAGAAAAAGAATCTGTCTCTAAAGGACTTGAATATTGTATCTCTGATTGGTGCATTGCCCAAATGGCAAAAAAACTCGGCAAAAGAGAAGATTATGATTATTACTCAAAGCGTGCTGTTTTGTATGCACAATACTTTGATCCGAAGAGACAGTTCATGAGAGCTAAGCTGGATAACGGCAATTTCCGTGAACCGTTCAGTCCTTTTCAATCAATTCATGAATGGGGTGATTATACTGAGGGTAACGCATGGCAATACACATGGCTTGTACCTGAGGATGTCGAGGGTTTGATCAGGCTTTTTGGTGGCGACAAACCTTTCCTTGCCAAACTTGACAGCCTGTTTGTAGTGACAGGTGATATGGGTGAAAATGCATCATCTGATATATCCGGATTAATAGGACAATACGCACATGGAAACGAACCCAGTCATCATATAACTTATCTTTATGCGTATGCCGGCCAGCAATGGAAAACTGCTGAAAAAAATCGTTATATCCAGCGAACATTATACGATGACAAACCTGATGGGTTAAGTGGAAATGAAGACTGTGGGCAAATGTCAGCATGGTATATCTTTTCTTCAATTGGATTCTATCCTGCTAATCCTGCAAATGGAGCCTTTATCTTTGGCAGTCCACTTTTCGATGAAATTACCATCAAATTACCTGACAACCGTCGCTTCACAATAAAAGCAATGAATAATAATGAAAAAAATATTTATATACAGTCAGTGAAATTGAATGGGAAGACACACACCCATTCATTCCTAACGTATAAAGAAATAATGCAAGGCGGCTATTTGGAATTTGAAATGGGACCGCAACCAAACAAGCAGTTTGGAGCCGCAATGGATGATAGACCGAAGTCTATAATATACAACTAATGAGATTATTTCCGATTTCGTAATTTTATGTAATTTGAACTTCAATAATGAACAATGGAACATAGAGATATTTCAGTAAATTATTCAATATAATTAATAGAAACAAAGTGAAAACTCCCTTTAAGATAATAATTATGGCTTTTCTGCTGGTAGTTACCGGCATGGCCCAGGCTCAGAATATGACCAAACACGTGCGGGGGACATTTATAAATTTTGTTTATCAGGATGAGAGAAACAAATACATGAACCCGGCAGAAGTTGATGAGACATCACCGGAACTGTGGCGATTGAAAATAAAGGAACTTTCCGCTATGGGTATAGAATATGTTATTCTGATGTTTGTTGCAAATGATGGAAAATCTTATTACCCTTCAGCTTTTATGCCGCATGCTTATCCGGCCGGCAGGGAGAGCCCGGTTGAAGCAATTATGAATTCAGCCGATGAAAATGGCGTAAAAGTTTTTATGAGTACCGGATGGGCAAAGGATCAGGACGACAATCCCCGACTTCCAGAAGTAAGAGCCTTACAGATTAAAATAATGCATGAAACAGCCAGTTTGTTTTCAAAACATAAATCTTTTTATGGCTGGTATCTGCCTTGCGAGGATGTAGTAGGTCCCTATCTTTCGCAACAGGCAGTTGATGCAGCCAATTCCCTGACTGCTGAAGCAAAAAGCCTGACTCCTGGCGCAAAGGTGTTGATTTCTCCATATGGCTTGCGAACGGCAAAATTTGATGATGGACGATTTGCGGAACAGATTGCAAAACTCAAGGTAGATATAATTGCGTATCAGGACGAAATAGGATGTGTTGTTGAACCTATGCCCCTGCCTCATATGAAAGAGAATTTCAGGCATCTGAGAGAAGTCCATAATAAAACTAAAATTGAGCTATGGTCGAATGATGAATCCTTCACCTGGGAAAAAGGTCTGAATACCAGGCCTTCCGCATTAATACCCGCACCGTTCCCCCGTTTCCTGTCACAATTGTCTGGAGTGACCAAAGCTGGTGTTGATGAAGTTATAAGTTTTGCCATTTGCGGAATTTTTGACAAACCAGATTCAAAAATACCAATAGGACAACCCGTCTTTGCCGGGAACGCTTATAAAGATTATATGGACTGGAAAGAAGGCAAAGGCCGATGGCCATTACTTGAAGCCTCTTACTATGAGAACATAAAGCATGATGCAATCTCTAAACCAGTAATTTTAGTGTATCCATCTTCCCCTGCTTATTCGGACGGCAACCTGACAGACGGGAAACTGGGAACTGAAGATTATACTGATAAACACTGGCTGGGATTTGAGAAAAATGATATGATCGTTACCGTTGATTTAGGAATGAACCAACAAATTAAAACTGTTTCTGCCCGATTCTTAACTTACAAATTGAAAAGTATCTTCCTCCCCACAAGTGTTGAATTTTCTATTTCAGATGATGGGAAAAAATTCAAATCAATTAAAACAGTTATTATGGATCAATACCTGAATGACCGGTACGATTGCTGGATAGATATTGCTATGGCAGATCAGCTTAATGAGAATGCCAGATTTGTCAGAGTTTATGCAATAAATGGTATCGGACAATGGATATTTGCAGATGAAATCTTAATCAACCCTGAAATTCCGGGGAGTGCCAGCCACCAGTGAAGCTCAAGGTTGAACTTTCCAAACCAGTTATTATAAGTCAGGTATATGTCATCCCTGGAATGAACTTTTCTTCATATATTTTACTCAAAAAGCAGTTAAAGTTATAAGTTTTTGTCAATTATTTTTGACAGCTTTGACTTTCATAAATTATAAGGAAATAAACTTGTCAATAGATGGATACAGAAATAACAATTATTGGCGCGGGAGTTATCGGGCTGGCTATTGCAGAACAGGTATCCGGGGAACATAAAAATGTTTTCCTGATCGAAAAACATCTCTCATTCGGTCAGGAGACAAGCAGCCGCAACAGCGAGGTCATACATGCAGGTATATATTATACGAGGAATAGTCTGAAAGCTAAACTGTGTGTTGAGGGAAAATGGCTACTTTATGATTATTGCAAAAAATATGAAGTTCCATACAGAAATTGCGGAAAACTGATTGTTGCAACTTCGGAGAAGGAAGTAGACGTAATTGAAGGAATCAGACAGACTGCTATCGGAAATGGGGTGAATGATCTTGTGATGTTTGGTAAGGAACAGATTGCTGAACTGGAACCTAACATATTCGCTGTCAAGGCCATATATTCACCATCAACCGGAATTGTTGATTCTCATTCGCTTATGAAACAATATGAAACTAATGCGATTAATAATGGCTGTCAGATTGTTTACGGAAGTGAAGTGACAGGAATAGAACAGATACAAAACGGATACAAAATTGATCTGCTTGATGCGGATAAAGAGAAATACAGTTTCACAACAAGTATTATCATTAATTCTGCGGGGCTTACCTCAGATAAAATTTCTGAAATGGCTGGCATTAAAGATGATAACCTGAAGATTCTATTTTGTAAAGGCGAATATTTCAGGATCAATCCACCAAAAAACAAGCTGATCAACAGGTTGGTCTATCCTGTTCCCCATCAGAATATGGAGGGTATAGGCATACATGTTACAGTTGATATGGGTGGCGGAGTAAAGCTCGGTCCTGACGTAAAATATCTTGAATCAAATGTCTACGATTATAAATTAACAGCATCAAAACAGGAAGCGTTCTTTATATCAGCTAAAAAGTTTCTTCCTTTTCTTGAGTTTGATGATATTGCCCCTGAAATGACAGGAATACGTCCAAAAATTCAGAAACCCGGAGAACCGCTAAGGGATTTCTATATTATGGAAGAAACCGGCAGAGGCTATCCGGGATTTATAAATCTTATCGGAATGGAATCACCAGGGCTTACCTCATCCATTGCCATAGCAAAGTATGTTGATAAGTTAATTGATAAGAACCTTTAAAATTCCCGGCTTATCTCGAAGATTGACCTTTAGCAGTGTTGAAGTTCAGAATTTTTGTAACAGATTATTCCATCTCTTATTTATAGTCTTTACCCCCTTTCATTTTCCCCCAAGGGGGAAAGGTTTTGATACTCCTCCCCCGTGGGGGAAGGTTGGGAAGGGGGTAAATTAACAAATAAATCAGGGAATCTACCTATTTTACTTTGTTTCTTAGAAGATTTTGGAGCTCTGACATCTCGTCCCTGAATCTGGCTGCCTCTATAAAATCAAGCTCTGCAGCAGCTTTTTCCATTCCTTTTCTTGATTTTTCTATTGCCTTTTCAAGAGCCTCTCTGTTCATGTATTTTATAACGGGATCTGCAGCTATATCAATCCTGTCTGGCTCAATATATGCTTTTACTACAGCTCCTTTCCTTCCCAACCCGCTAAGTACCGAACCTGTTTTCCTGACTATCTGTGCCGGTGTAATGCCCATCTCTTCATTGTATTTCAGCTGTTTGCTCCTTCTCCTGTTTGTTTCATCAATAGTCTGTTTCATGCTGCGTGTAATTACATCGGCATACATAATAACTTTCCCATTCAGATTCCTTGCTGCCCTTCCTGCAGTCTGGGTCAGTGATCTTGACGATCTTAGAAATCCTTCCTTATCAGCATCAAGAATAGCAACAAGCGATACCTCCGGAAGATCTAGTCCTTCCCTCAGCAGATTAACCCCGACAAGCACATCAATTGAACCCGTCCGAAGTTCTTCCATAATATCAATACGATCCAGAGTATCAATATCTGAATGAATATAGCTGCATTTAATGTCAAATTTAATAAGGTAAGATGAAAGCTCTTCTGCCATGCGTTTCGTTATGGTTGTCACAAGCGTCCGCTCCCCTGCTTTTGCCCTCGAACGGATCTCACCTATCAGGTTATCTATCTGGTTAAGACTTGGCCTAATCTCAATTGGCGGATCAAGGAGTCCTGTTGGTCTTATAACCTGATCTACAAAGACACCTTCGCTTTTTTCAAGTTCATAGTCAGCCGGTGTAGCGCTTACAAAAATTGTCTGCCCGGTAAGAGATTCAAATTCTTCGATCCTCATTGGTCTGTTATCTAGGGCTGCTGGCAGTCTGAATCCATATTCCACAAGAGTCTGTTTCCTGGAATGATCACCTCCGAACATAGCCCTGATCTGTGGCACACTGACATGACTTTCGTCAATAACAGTTATAAAATCCTTAGGAAAATAGTCTAGCAGGCAGAACGGCCTGGTGCCGGGTTTTCTCCCGTCAAAGTAACGTGAATAATTTTCAATACCACTGCAATAGCCTAGTTCCTTTATCATCTCAAGGTCATACAAGACACGTTGTTCGAGTCTTTTCGCCTCTTCTTTCTTTCCGATTTCATTAAAATAAGTTACCTGTCGAACCATATCATCCTGAATGTCGCTTATTGCCAGATTGATTCTTTCACGGGTTGTAACGAATATATTTGCCGGATAGACGATGTACTCATTCAGGATTTCAAGCCTGTGACCGCTAAGAGGATCGAAAGTGTTCAACTCTTCAATCTGGTCACCAAAGAATATCACTCTTACTGCTATGTCTGCATAAGCCGGAAAGATGTCTATAGTATCGCCTCGTACCCTGAATGTACCATGTTTGAATTCGAGTTCGTTCCGTGAATAAAGGCTGTCGACAAGTTTTCTGAGGAGAAGGTTCCTTCCGATCATCTGTCCTTTCCTGATATGAACCGTATTTGAATGAAAATCATCTGGGTTTCCTATGCCATAAATACATGATACAGAAGACACTACAATTACATCACTTCTCCCTGAAAGTAATGATGAAGTAGCGCTCAGGCGGAGCTTTTCGATCTCCTCGTTTATTGATAGGTCCTTTTCAATATATGTATCTGAAACCGGCAGGTATGCTTCAGGTTGATAATAATCATAGTACGAGACAAAGTATTCAACCCTGTTTTCAGGGAAAAACTGCTTGAATTCTCCATAAAGTTGAGCGGCCAGTGTTTTATTATGGCTTAATACAAGCACAGGGCGGTTAACTCTTTCAATAACATTTGCAATTGTAAAAGTTTTTCCAGAACCGGTGACTCCCAATAGAGTCTGGAAAGGAACTCCATTTTCAAGTCCCTGAACCAGCTGATCAATTGCTTCCGGCTGGTCGCCTGTTGGCTGAAAATCGGATATAAGTTTAAAATCCATACTTAATTCTCACGTAAAAAGATTACAAAATTAAGAAAATTTCAAGCAATGAGAAGGAGATTCCTCGCTTCGCTTGGAATGAGAAATCACCGCGAAATATTCACTGATTTCAAAAAATAAATAAAAAAAGGCGCTCATTTGAAGCACCTTTTCAGTCATTATTCGGTTTATTAACCTAAATATCCTTTTAATAATCTGCTTCTTGAAGTATGTCTCAGCCTTCTGATTGCTTTCTCCTTGATCTGCCGAACCCTCTCACGGGTAAGGCCGAATTTTTCACCTATCTCTTCAAGAGTCATCTCCTGACATCCGATGCCGAAGAAGAATCTGATAATATCCCTTTCTCTTTCAGTAAGAGTTGCAAGAGCACGGTAGATCTCCCTTGAAAGTGATTCGTCCATCAGAAGCTTATCAGCTACCGGGGAATCGGAGTTAGTCAATACATCGAGCAAACTGTTATCCTCTCCTTCAATAAACGGAGCATCAACAGATACATGTCTTCCTGATACTTTTAATGTGTCGGTCACCTTTTCCTTAGGCAGCTCAAGAACATCAGCAAGCTCCTCTGGTGAAGGAGTCCTCTCGTTTTCCTGTTCAAATTTCGAGAAGGCTTTGTTGATCTTATTAAGTGAACCAACCTGGTTAAGAGGCAATCTTACGATACGTGACTGTTCAGCAAGGGCCTGAAGAATTGACTGTCGTATCCACCATACGGCATAGGAAATAAATTTGAAACCACGTGTTTCATCAAACTTTTCTGCAGCCTTGATAAGGCCCAAATTACCTTCGTTGATTAGATCGGGGAGACTAAGTCCCTGGTTCTGATATTGTTTTGCAACAGAAACAACAAAACGCAGATTTGCTTTAGTAAGTTTCTCAAGTGCAGCTCTGTCGCCTTTCTTTATCCGTTGAGCCAATTCAACTTCTTCTTCTACCGATATCAACTCTTCCTTACCAATCTCCTGCAAATATTTATCGAGTGAAGCACTTTCCCTGTTTGTTATGGATTTGGTAATCTTTAGNNAAATTTCCGCAAAGATATTGCTTTATTATGTAATAACAAAAATAATTCACTATTGTTCCGCAAAGAGGATCCGTTTTTATGAATCCCTTGAATAATAGTGAATTATATGATTTAACCTGTTATCTGCCAAACTTGTAATTGAACATTGTACCATCAGGAAGTATTCCTTCGATAGATTTAAGAGTTTTTCCGTCATTAGTGGCCTGCCGCACTTCACCCGGACTTTTTACCTTTTTGCCGTTTATGCTCAGGATTATAAATCCTTCAGCCATTCCTAAATCTTTAAACTTCCCTTTATTTACTTCGACTACTTTAACCCCGGAATCAATATTTAATGAATTCATATCCTGGGAGTCCAGTGATTCAAGTTTTGCACCAAATACCACGTTTTCACTTTCTTCCATTGCAGCAGTAACGAGCTTGGTATTTCCGGCGATATTTTTCAGAGTAATTGGTATTGTAGACTCTTTCCCGCCTCTGACAAAAGTTACAGTTGCCTTATCTCCCGGACGATGTTTTCCCACCTGCTCCTGCAACTCTGGCATAGTATTTACAGGCTGACCGTCGAACTTTGTAATTACATCATTTTCCTTCATACCTGCTTCCTTTGCAGAGCCGTCAGGCATAATTCTGGTGACAAGAACGCCTTTAAGATCTTGCAGTCCAAGCTTGGTTGCATCATCAGACTGAAGGTCCTGAATATTCACACCAATAATAGCCCGTTGCACCTCTCCGAATTCCCTGAGATCGTCAACAACTTTTTTTACAATCGTTACCGGAATTGCAAATGAGTTGCCAGAATAGGCAAAACTTGGTGAAAGAATAGCAGATGTTATTCCAACAAGCTGCCCTTTGGTATTTACCAGGGCTCCCCCGCTGTTCCCCATATTCAGAGCAGCATCAGTCTGTATAAAGGATTCAATGCTATAAGCTGTTCCCTCATTCATGTGAAGATTTCTTCCTTTGGCACTTACAATACCTGCTGTAACCGTTGAGGTAAGATTAAAAGGATTGCCTACAGCTAGTACCCACTCACCAAGCTTGAGTTGCTCTGAATCACCATATTTAATAAATGGCAAATTGTCAGCTTTTATTTTAAGAAGAGCTATATCACTTCCCGGATCGCGCCCTATAACCTTGGCGGTAAAAGTTCTCTTGTCATTTAATGTAACATCAACTGATTCAGCATTTTCAATAACATGATTATTGGTAATAATATAACCGTCACTTGATATAATAACTCCCGATCCATAGCCCTGGACTTCCTTTGGTTTTGAATTCCTGTCGCCATAAAACCAGTCCAGAATCGGATTCTCCGGAGTTCCTGCCATTTTAATATGAACAGAAACTACAGAGTGAACTGTCAATTCGGCAGCATATGTAAAATCTATCTGTCCTTCTTGTGTCTGCATAGAAGTGAGATAGGCTCTTGCATTTTGTAACTCAACACTGGAACTGTCTTTGGAAGCAGCCACCATGGGTTTTACTATGATCTTTGAATAAACGATCAAAGCAATAAATGCTCCTAAAATAGCCATCAACAGTCCACCAAATAAATACTTTCTTTTCATAATTTTTCATTTTAAAATTAAACTAACCTTTTGTTGCCGTCCCTAGTTTATTTGCAAAGGCTTCACAAAAGTTTAATATCTTTATAACCGAAACAATTCATTTTTGTTTTACAAAGATCATGCATTTTTCGAATGATCTTCAATAATTTACAAACATTTAACAACACTTTAACACTGATAATAAAAGATTTAACAAAATTTTCCCAACAGGGAGTGATTATATAATAATTGACAACAGGAAAGGGGTAATTGACAGGTCTGAGGCATGAGGCGTGAGGTGTGAGGAAAAGATAAAAGAAAAGAGTATAAAGATAAAAGTTGAAGGGGTTATTATTGATAATTTAGAGACTGGCGCCTGAGGCTTGTTGCCTGACACCTGATAATTATGCAGAAAGAGAAATTATACGGCAAGACACTTAATGAGCTGATAGCAGTTACAAAACGGATCGGGCTGCCTGGCTATGCAGCTAAACAGATTTCCGACTGGCTGTATAAGAAAGAGATAATGTCAATCGAAGAAATGACTAATCTCTCAAAAAAAACAAGAGAACTCCTTCAGGTTGATTATGAAATAGGCCTTTCCGCCCCTGTAAATGAATCAAAGAGTTCAGATGGGACAAAGAAATATCTTTATAATGTTCTGAATGATAAATACATAGAAGCAGCGTACATTCCTGATGATGATCGTGCTACTATTTGTGTGTCATCACAAGCCGGCTGTAAAATGGGGTGCATTTTCTGCATGACAGGCAAGCAGGGTTTCCAGGGGAACTTGTCTTCAAATGAGATTCTTAATCAGTTCAGAAGCTTACCAGAGTTTTTAACGCTGACAAATATGGTCTATATGGGAATGGGCGAACCTTTAGACAATATTATTGAAGTACTCAGGAGCCTTGATATTCTGACCAGTGAGTGGGGTTATGCCTGGAGTCCAACACGGATTACAGTAAGCACTGTCGGGATCATAGCCGGAATAAAAGAATTTCTTGAAAAGAGCCGTTGCCATCTTGCCGTAAGTCTGCACTCCCCGTTTGATGAAGAGAGAAGAATGCTTATGCCTGTTCAACGAACAAATAATGTAAAAGAGGTCCTGGATATAATCCGTGGTTTCGATTTTAATAACCAGAGGAGAGTCTCCTTTGAATATATTCTGTTTAAAGGGATGAATGATACACCGGCACATTTAAAAGAGCTGGCAAGGATTCTTAACGGAATAAAATGCCGCATTAATATCATACGTTTTCACCCGATTCCAGGGTCAGAGTTCCAGAGTCCTAACCTTGGGACCACAATAAATTTCAAAGAAGCTCTCAATGCCAAAGGAATTCTGACAACCATCAGGGCGAGTCGTGGTGTGGACATCCAGGCCGCCTGTGGACTTTTGTCAACCCTACAACAAAATAAAACAAATCAATAATGAGGATCATTTTTTTAATTTTTGTACTGACCTGCATGACTGTCAATACCTTTTCACAGGAGAAAACCTCTGAAACTTTTCTTGGTGATTCTTCTCTTGTCCATGCATCAGTATCGCTCTGTGTTGCAGATGCTAAATCAGGAGATGTTATAATTGATTACAATTCGGGAATCAGCCTCACTCCTGCCTCAGTCCTGAAGGTTATTACATCAGCAGCTGCCCTTGAATTACTTGGTCCCGAATATACATTCAAAACAACAGTTGGATATACCGGATCATTAAATAGAAGATCGGGGAAACTCAGTGGGAACATAATAATACATGGGGGTGGTGACCCTGCGCTGGGATCAAAATATTTTTCTGATCATTATCTCGATTTCATCGGAAGTTGGGTTACAGAAATTAAAAAACTGGGCATCAAAAGAATCAGGGGACGGGTAATTACGGATGACTCGTATTTTGATTTCTTACCTGTTCCTTCAAAATGGCTGTGGGAAGATGAAGGCAACTATTATGGCGCAGGAGCATATGGATTGTCAGTATTTGACAACACTTATGAAATCCATTTTAAAACTATGTCCGACAGCACATTACCTGTTCTTGAAAAATTTGTTCCGGAAGAATCCGGGTCTGAACTGGCTGACTTTTTAATCTCCTCGGGAGCTGACGACAAAGGCTATGTTTTTGCAGCTCCGTATAGCACCGGAGGCTGGCTTGCCGGCAAAATTCCTGTCAATCAGCTGGATTTTGTACTTAAAGCATCAGTTACCGATCCGCCAATGCTTCTGGCTAAAATAGTGACTAAAAAACTTAAAGCCGGTGGTATAAAAACGTCAGAAGCTCCTACTACGGTTAGATTAAATCCGGTACCTAAAACTGAAAAAGTTGTCCCAATTACTGAAATCATTTCTCCAAGACTGTCTGAAATAATCAATGTTTTGAACCATGAAAGCGTAAATCTTTTTGCAGAACATCTCATCAAGGAACTGGGGAAAAAATTCAAAAATAACGGGTCAACAGAATCCGGAGCTGAAGTCATTTATGACTTCCTTAAAAGTTGTGGCATAGATAAAAACGGTATGTTTATCGAAGACGGTAGTGGCCTGTCTCCTCTTAATGCCGTCAAGACCAGAGAACTGGTGCGTCTCCTGGTTTATATGAAAAACAAAGGGAAGTATTTCCCCGATTATTATTCCTCCCTGCCCGATGCCGGTAAGAATGGTACTTTCAAAAATATTTTTAAAGACCCTGTCTTCGATTCACATTTCAAAGCAAAAGGCGGTTCTATGACCAGGGTGAGAAGTTTCGCAGGTTACTTTACAACCATTTCCGGGAAAGAAATGGCATTCAGCATTATTATAAACAACTATTCAGGTCCTTCCAAAAAGATTATCTCTGAAATAGAAGATAATATCAGAGAATTGATTTTGAATAATTAACTGATCCTCCAGGCAATCGAAGCTCTTCGCAGCAAGCTATGAAGAACCGGAACGAAGTGGAGTTCAGCGCAGCTAATCTTCGATCCCTTAAGATAAATTCTTAATGCTCGATTACTCCGTATCAAGCAACGGAGAAACGATCCGCCACTTGGCGGAGAGCTCGGCGAAGCCAATGCGCTCGGAGGATTCAAATATTGCATATATTTGCACACTTTTTAATGGATTTATATGATGAATAATAAAATTTCTATACGCAAATGCAGAGAGTATGATCTTCAGCAGGTCTCTGATTTGATATCAGATATATACTTAAAAACCGATGGACCTGATGTTACGGGGAAAAGGGTCCTGGTTAAACCGAATATCCTTACAGATGATGATCCGTCAAAATGTATAAGCACGCATCCTGTTGTTGTGGAAGCAATGGTAAGGTTTCTTCAATACAAAGGAGCAACAGTTCTTGTAGGAGATTCTCCTGCAGTTCATACTCAAAAATTCAAAGGTTTGAAATCAGGTATATTCAGAGTCTGTGAATCAACCGGTGCCGAATGGGTTGATTTCATGACAAATCCTGTTGAAAAATCACTGAGAAAAGGAAAAATAAGGGTAGCATCTATTGTAGATCAGGTTGATCTTATAATTTCTCTTCCAAAATTTAAGAATCACGAACTTGTTTATTTCACTGGCGCTATAAAAAATACACTCGGTTTGGTTCCCGGTTTCAGCAAAGGGAAACAACATGCACTGCACCAGGACAGAAGCAAATTTGGGGAGTTCCTGGTAGATCTGAATGAAGCCGTCACTCCTGACTACTTTCTGATGGATGGGATTATGGGTATGGAAGGTCCAGGTCCGGGCCGCGGATTACCCATTGAAATAGGATTATTAATAGGTTCGACAAATCCTTTGATACTTGACATAATAGCCAGCCGTATAGCAGGTTACGAACCTTTAATTATCCCAACTTCCAGGGCGGCATTTTTCAGAAAAACATGGTTGCAGTCGGAAGAAGAAATAATTTATGATGGACCTGAGATAGGAACCATTACAAAGAAAGGGTTTGCGAAAGTCCCAATTTCTACAACCAATAATATTGCCCTTAAATTTGTAATGAAAAGGATTAAGTTCCTGAAAAAGCTTGAACGAAGGCCTGTTTTCATTCATGAAAACTGCACAGGGTGCCAGAAATGTATTAATATATGTCCGGTTCAGGCTATTTTGCCATTGCCTTCAAATAAGACTCATATACTCCTTACTGACAAAAAATGTATCAGATGTTTCTGTTGCAGTGAAGTTTGCACCGATAATGCTGTAGTTATCAGGAGGAAAGTCTTCGGAGTTTAGTATTCTCAGTGTAACTCTGTGTCTCCTCGGTGCAACTATGTGTTAGTTCTTATAATAAGTTACATGGAGAGCCACAGAGATGACACGGAGAACCACAGAGTTAAAAATCAAATAAATCAATCAGATAGATCAATGAAGCGATTGCAGCACTGCCCAACTGCAGTTCACGGATATTAACCTGTTCGAATGTGTCATTAGCGGAATGGTGATACCAAAAATACCTCTGTGAATCAGGCATATAGCCAATCTGCAATGCACCCAAGGCTTTAAGAGGACCAATATCTGAACCGCCACCTCCTTTTTCGAAATCTCTGATTTTATATGGAACGAACCATGAAGCCAAAGACTGCAGCTTTTCCAGTTTTGGTCCGTCAGTATCGAATCCAAATCCAAGAGGGCTCATAACTCCACGATCAGATTCCAGAGCAGCATAGTGAATTTCACCTTTCCTTTTTGCCTCTGAAGCGTAGGTCTTTCCTCCTGAACCGGTCATCTCTTCGTTTATGAACATTACCGCCCGGACTGTTCGTTTTGGTTTTATGCCAAGCTTTTTGTAAATCCTTATCATTTCAATAGCCTGAATACAACCGCCACCATCATCAACAGCTCCCTCCCCAACATCCCAGGCATCGATATGACCTCCGACCGTAATGTATTCAGATGGCTTAAGAGAACCATGCAACTCACCTATAACGTTGTAAGATATCGTATCGGGATAATTCCTGCATGTTGACACGAGATTAATAGTCAGTGAAGGATCAGTCCTCAACCATTTGCTTAACAGGTCTGCATCAAGGGTAGAAACAGCAACAGCGGGTATCTTAGGGACAGTATCTGCATAACGGGTTACTCCGGTATGGGGAAAATTATCGAGAGACTGTGTCATTGACCTCACAATAACAGCAGCTGCACCATATCGTGAAGCTTCAGATGGTCCTACAGTACGCTGATTAACAGCACCTCCGTAAGCAGAGAACGTATTAATCAGTTTGTTGTCGAACGGCCGGTTAAAGAATACAATTTTTCCATGAATCCCCTCTGTCCCAAACTTTTTAAGCTCTTCAAAATCATGTACCTCAATAACATTTGATGAAATACCTTTGTAATCAGTGCCGACTGAAAGGCCAAGAGAAGTAATAGACAGTGCCTTCTTCCCGTTTACTGACGAATTAACAGTGCATCTCTCAATTCCCCTTACCCAGTGAGGTACAGGCACTTCCTGGAGCCAAACGGAATCAGCTCCTGCATTTATTAGAGCCTGTCTTGTAAATTCAATTGCCTTTTCTGCAGCGGCCGAACCTGCTATTCTTCCTTTAGTATGTTTACACAGATATTCAAGGTTGTTATAAGCGGTCGTGTCCGTAAGAGCCTCGTCAAAAACAGAAGACAAAATTCTGGCAGGCTCCTGTGCATTCAACAAATTTGAAATCAGGATCAGAAAAAAAACTACTCTAATTTTGGTCACTGGTTAGGTTTTAGACGTCAATTTTGGCATACTTGGCATGCGTCTCTATAAACTCTCTGCGCGGCGGAACTTCATCTCCCATGAGCATAGAGAAGATATGATCAGCTTCTGCTGCGCTCTCTATTGTAACCTGTCTGAGAGTTCTAGTCTCAGGGTTCATAGTTGTTGACCAGAGTTGTTCAGCGTTCATTTCACCGAGACCCTTGTATCTTTGTACACCAACTGATGATTCTTTCCCTTGTCCCATTTCCAGTACAGCCTGTTCACGTTCCTCTTCGGTCCAGCAATAGCGTTCAGTCTTGCCTTTTTTGATCAGGTAAAGTGGCGGTGTGGCAATATAGATATTTCCCCCCTTGATCAGATCCTGCATATATCTGAAAAAGAATGTCATTATAAGTGTAGTAATATGTGAGCCGTCAACATCAGCATCAGTCATTATAATTATTTTATGATAACGAAGTCCGTTAATATTCAGGGCTTTGCTGTCATCATCCGTGCCAATATTAACTCCTAGTGCGGTAAAGATATTTTTTATCTCTTCACTCTCGTAAATTCTGTGCTGCATTGCCTTTTCGACATTCAATATCTTGCCTCTCAAGGGCAGAATAGCCTGGAAACCTCTGTCGCGGCCCTGTTTTGCCGTTCCTCCGGCAGAATCACCTTCCACAAGGTAAATCTCACAATTAGCAGGATCCCTGTCAGCACAATCGGCCAGTTTGCCGGGGAGTCCGGAACCTGAGAGTACATTCTTTCTCTGTACAAGTTCTCTTGCTTTCCGTGCAGCATGACGGGCTGTTGCAGCAAGGATTACCTTCTGAACTATGATCCTTGCATCTTTTGGATTCTCTTCAAGGTAGTTCGTAAGCATAGTACTTACAGCCTGATCGACTGCTCCCATTACCTCAGAGTTTCCCAGTTTTGTTTTTGTCTGGCCTTCGAACTGGGGTTCAGCCACTTTAACTGAAATGATAGCAGTAAGTCCTTCACGAAAATCATCTCCGTTGATATCGAATTTAAGTTTCGATGTTGCCCCTGAATCTTCAGCATATTTTTTAAGTGTACGCGTCAGTCCTCTTCTGAAGCCAGCAAGATGTGTTCCTCCTTCAATTGTATTTATATTATTCACATATGAATGGACATTCTCTGAGAATGAATTATTGTATTGAAGGGCGATTTCAACAGGAATTTCGGTCTTGTCGTAGGTTATATGAATAATTTTTTCAATAAGTCTTTCCCTGTTTGAATCAAGATACTCCACAAATTCCTTCAGGCCGAGCTCAGATTTAAATTCTTCATAGCGTGCTGTTCCTCCATTGCCATCGTCAGTAAGCTCCCTTTTATCTTTAATGGTAAGCAATATTCCTTTGTTAAGGAAAGCCAGTTCACGAAGACGTGCTGAAAGGATTTCAAAGTTGAACTCTGTAGTCTGGAAGATTGTACCGTCAGGTTTAAAAGTCACAGATGTGCCTGACTTATCAGACTTTCCAATAACCTCGACAGCTGTAACAGGTTTTCCTTTTTCATATTCCTGTTTGAATATCTGGCCTTCTCTCATTACTACAGCTGAAAGGTGGGCTGAAAGAGCATTTACACAAGATACCCCTACGCCGTGAAGACCACCTGAAACTTTATAAGAATCTTTGTCAAACTTTCCTCCGGCATGCAGCACAGTCATTACAACTTCGAGGGCGGATTTTTGTTCCTTTTCCATAATTCCTGTAGGAATACCTCTGCCGTCGTCTGTAACATTAACGGATCCATCTTCAAGTATTACAACATCAATTTTAGTACAATAGCCAGTTATAGCTTCATCAATAGAATTATCAATAACCTCATATACAAGATGATGTAATCCCTTAATGCCTATATCGCCAATGTACATTGCAGGTCTTTTCCTCACAGCTTCAAGACCCTCCAGCACCTGGATATTATCTGCTGAGTAGTCAATGCTATCCTGCAATTTCTTTTCTTTCTCGCTCATTATTCCTCTGTTTTTTTAGTCAACTTGTTTAAAATCAATAATAAATAATCGGATAAAATAGAATTATGAGAAACCTCCCTGATTTGACTCCTTTCGATGATATCAAAATTGTATTTTTTGCAGTGAAATCCGGATATCTTTTTTACTGTTTCCAGCTATCAGAATCAACCTCACATTTCCTATTATAAATTATTGATATTATGATTATTAATTATCGTGACAAATATACGGATTTTAAATTGTTTCTTCTTAAAAAAATGTTAAAAATAATGCACATTTTTAACCAAGAAATTAACACTAAAAATTGTCTTATTGTATGGGAGTCTGGGTGCCTTAAAGTCTGCTCCAAAAAAGGGGCTAAATCTTATTGATAATCTTTCTTTAGCGTTGAGATTGCTTCGTCTCCGCCAACTGGCGGATCGTCGCATTGACCGTGGAATTTTTATAAATCTCTTCTGCCCAGGAAAGAGAATAATCTTACTTACAGAGTCATTGCGAGCCCGACAAAGCAGGGAGTGGCAATCTTCATGAATATCCTACAGGCTATATTTAATCCCAAGCATAAACATTAACCCCTGAGAAGGATAAAATGCCCATTCATAGTAGTGGCTATTGGTGATATTATTAAGTTTTATCCAGAATGAGAGTATTTTGGAATAGCGGTATTCAGTGCTTAGATTCAGATTGACATGTACTGGTAGAAGTAATTCTACCCTGGGATCAACATAAGCAGGCACAGATGGACCAGTCGGTGGCACAAAGTCCCCATTTGTTATCTCATGCCGCTTACCCTCTGCCGAAATTTCCATTCCCGCAATGATCTTGTCTCTGAGATTATATTTTAATCCTAGCTTAGCATCCCAACCAGGCTTATTCCACGCATATGCAAATTTTGAAAGAGTATACTGATTAATATTTGCCACACCAATGAAGGATAGTTTTTCACTTAATGGTCCGCTCATTTCCGCATGAATGTTGAGAAGGCTAACATCATCGGTCAGAGCTGAGAAATAGCTTCCCCTGGCAGTTGCGTGGATACTGTCAGGATAGTTAATATTGGAATAAAACAACATATTGCTGATCATGGAATATGATGCCGATACCATATAATTGCCACCCAGGCCTGTATTTCCTCTGAACCCTGAGGAAATTACAAGATCATAACTCGTATTCGGCAGTTTAAAAAGGCTCCCGTCGCGAATCAGATAGGGATTCTCGGAAACGACTGCCATTGGTTCATTTTTATCGAGTTTACCGGAAATACCGGCAAAAAAGCTGATATACGATGGGACTATATTTAAGTTTAAATTAATGTCAGGATAGACATGAAATCTAGCCGTGGCGGTCATATTCTTATCGAGCAATGCTTCAATTCCAAGTTTAAAACCCCATTGCTCAGTACTTTTTTTTATAAAAGGACTGATTGAGACAATGTACTTCGTAGTGGCCAGCAGAGAGTCAGGAATTCTGGAATAATCGTATTTTATTCCTGAGCCAACATATAATCCCTCATATGACTTTGACATAATTCCTGAAAATCCTGTATTATGCTGAAAAAGACCTTTCTCAGTGTAGAAATAATTATAATAAACATCGAATTTATATGAGAAACTTGCAGAATCGAGGGTTAGAGAGGATAAAGAAGCTTTAGCTCCGATATTATTATACCTCAACCTGATATCACTTTTGGAGGGTGGAAAATCCATCAAAAGAGGATTGTAGAATGAAGGCATAACTGGAGAAGAGCCATAAGCATATCTGACCTTCTGAGTGTAATCGACCGATCCTTTAAGAACGTTATACCTGAAGAATCTGCTTCCAAAAACAGAGGCATCGTTATCCATATAACCTGCAAAAGCCATTCTCCCATTATCCAATTCAACATTCCCGTTTGATGAAAAATGCCTTGCATAGAGCCCAACTGATCCTTTCTTGGATCGGTCATTTGTCAGACTGATTTCAGCCAGTGGAGAGAGATAATTCCCTATGCCCAGGTTTATAAACCCTTTGTAAAGTTTCGGCAGAGGATCGGGCAGTAAAGAAGCAGCCTTGATCGTACTGATTGTGTATTCAGGAAGAAAAGGGGTGGTTTTTACGTCATAACGGAAATCAGGTCTTACTTTTGAGGTATCATTCATATCGGGCAAAAAGCTCCTTTTCAGAGATTCCGGCAAAGACGGTTTGTAAGGATTATACAATGTAACCTCTCTCTTCAGTCCGGTCTCTTGTTTCTTTACCTGGGCATTCCCCGGCAACATAGAGAGAATAATAATGACCAGTATTAATAAATTTCTTTTTATCATGTCAGAATAATTTCTTTATCAGTATTTTATTATTGATGCCCTCTGTTGCCAGGCACCGTGTCATTTCTGTTTGTTTGCGATTTATTCTCATCAAGTGAGTTCAATTTCGCTCGTACTTCGTCTAATACACCGTCGTTATCGACTGTGTAATAATCCTTCAGGCTCTGAAGAGTTGCACGGGCCTGCAGAGTATCTCCTTTTTTAATGCTGATGTCAGCCAGGAGCAGGAAGACTCTTGCCATCCAGAATTGATGAGGAGTTTTCAGATCAATGAACTCCGTAATTACTTTTTCGGCTTCGGCAGTTTTACCATTTTTATTCAGAAGCTCAGCTACCCTGTATTTTGACTCCGCTCCTTCCACACTTGTGACTTCGGTTCCTACTTTCCTGAAGTCCCTGAGGGCATCATCGAAATTATTAAGGCTGTAATTTGCTTTTGCTCTCATGAATGTAGCTTCTCTTGCCAATTCCTCAGGTATATTTGGTGTTGAGTTGATTTTTCCTGAGGCTATAATAGTTTTCTGTGCATCGCCTGCCTGGTATGCTGACTTCAGTTCTCCCTTAAGGGCAAGAAGGGTATTTGCATTTCCTGAGGAAACACTTTCAAGTTTTTCATAATAATTCAGGGCTGATACATAATCTTCTTTATCATAAAGCATTGATGAAGCTGCTATTAACGATTGTTCAAGGAACTGATTATTGGGTTCTCCTGATACTTCAATGTATAGTTTCAGAGCATCGTCATTCTTCCCGGCTGCTTTAAGGCATTCAGCAAGGTAATACTGTGCATTTTGTCTGAAACTGCCATTAGGAAATTCTGTTATATAGCTTTTTAACACATCGGTGGCTTTATCATATTTCCCGGTCATGAATAGATTTTCACCCGAATTATAGAGGAGAGAATCTTTCTGTGCCAGGTTAATGTCGCCATATCCATCAAGTGTTTTTATATACGCAAAATAAGTATCGACTTCATTCAAATCGACATAAGTGTTTCTGAGTCCGGTCAGGGCGTCTCTTGCTTCAGGCGTTGATTTGTAATTCTCTATAACCTTTTTGTACTGTGCAAGAGCCTTTTCATTATCTCCCAGATTATAGTAGAGTAGGCCGAGCTGAACAATGGAACGCGGTACAAATGAGCTGCCCGGGTACTTTGAGATAATTGTATTGAAATCTGCTTCTCCGTTTTTATAATCTTCAAGTACCAGGAAGGCTCTTCCTCTTTCGAATATTGCATCAGGAACTAAAGTTGAAGATGGAAATTTCTGCAATAGAGCCGTAAGCACATCAATTTTCCCTTTGGTATCATTTTTAAGTCCCATGGAAAATCCCTTCTGAAACATCGCATAGTCGGCATCCTGATAACCATATGAAATAACCTTGTCATAATAATCAATCGCTGAACCATAATTAGTTGCAACAAAATAGCAATCGGCAATTCTGTTTTTTGCATCGGCCATCACTTCCGGCTTAACATTTGCATTTCCCGATTCGAAAGATTTAAAACTGGTCAAAGCGTTTGAATAATCTTTCAGATTAAAGAAACAATACCCGAGATTATACTTCACAAGCACATATTCTGACAGAAGTGTGGAACCCGGCAATCCCATAAACAGTTGATAATCATCTTTTGCCAGATCAAAATGACCAAGCCTGTAATTGGCTTCAGCACGCCAGTAGATAGCCCTTGCCCTGATCTGCATATTATATTTTTCATATTTGAGCGACTTATCAAACATATTTACAGATGATTCAAACTCGAGGTTACTAAAGAGCTCAAGTCCTCTGAAAAATGCAACTTTCTGGTAAGCTTCTTCCAGCCGGCTGTCTTTGCTTCCGATTTTATCAAGTGCAGCGAGTGCAGCCTTGTAGTTTTTAATCTGCATAAGAGTACCTACGAGATAATCGTACACCTCCTGTATTCTTTTTGACCCGGGATAGAGATCGATATATTCCTGAAAGGCAGCAATGGCCTCCCCGAACGGGGAATATGCTGTTTCGTAAGTCAGTTTTGCAAAGTTGTAAAGTGATTCTTCTTTGATTTTCTTATCATAATTAAGTTCTGATGCCTGACCGAATGCTAACCGAGACCGTGGTTTATCACCTTTCTGAAGGTAGCAATCGCCCAGGATATTCCATATATTCTGACTCAGCACATCGCTTTTTGCGCCAATTTCAAGAAGGAGCTTGATTGCTTTATCAATCTCTCCGGTTTTATAGTAACAGTATGCAAGCTCGTATTTATCCTCCCGTCCGCTGGCTTTGGCACCCTCTGAGTACTTTTCAAGATAAGGCAAGGCTTCCTTGTAATTCTCTTTGCTGTAATAAGCATCTCCTATAAACCTGTAAAGTTCAATAGCCCTGGTTTTTCCGGCTGATTTAAGAAGATCTGGGGCCATTGAGAGAATGCCATTGTAATCCTTCTGCATATACAGAATCTGAACAATATAAAATGGAACAACACCTCCGAATGTTTCATCCTCTTTCAAACGAATGAATCCTTCAAGTGCAGTCTGATACATTTTCTGTTCGTATGCGATCTGAGAAAAATAGTAGATGGCAGGTGGCGTATATTCAGTGTCAATATCTTTAATTTCAGAAAACATGAGAAGCGCCCTGCTCTGGTCTCCCTTGAAATAAAGCGAATAACCCAGCCTGAAAAAATATTCCGCCAGTTTATCTGATCTCAGTTCCTGCCTGTTCACAGTTTCATAATAGGCTGCTGCTCTCCTGTAATTTTTATTCTGATAGAAGTAATTGCCTAATTCAAGCCTTGCTTCATTTATACGCGGGCTCTCGGGGTGTGAATAAATAAAAATCATCATCCTGTATTCAGCATCAGGATTAAAAAGCTTAATAGCCGCCATTGCGCTGTAATATTCAGCATCGGCCACCTGAATTGTGTTTGATTTATCCCCGCTTCTGATAAACGAATCGAAGAGCCTGATCGCTGCAGGGTATTTTTCTTTATTGAAAAATTCCATTCCTCTTTGGAATTCAGACTCAATTTCGCCGGCAGTGAAAGGAACCTGTGAAAAAACAGGATGATGGAATATTAAAATAAAACTGAATATTAAAATGACTTTGTTTCTGTTCATAACTTATTTTTTTGGGCCCTTCATAAAAAAAACCTGTTTATGCCTAAAATTTTAATAATAGCATATAACATGTTAATTGTAAGCCACATATAATAATAACAAGGTTTTTTCACTTCTCCGTAAAATTACAACTATTAAACGCCGTCATGGGGCCTTTATTACTGATTTTATCAACATATAAATGTTAATTATCAATTCTTTCCTTATTTTGCATATTAAATTACCTGTAAATGACTGAGAATCTTTCGCTGGATGTTATTATTGAGCTTACCGGCTGCAGTATCTGGCAGCAGAATCACCTGGTATTGTCAAAGGTCAATCTTCGGGTGGGAAAAGGTGAATTTATTTACCTTGTTGGGAGAGTAGGCAGCGGGAAATCGAGTCTCATTAAAACGATTAACGCCCAGATACCTCTGAAAGAGGGTGTCGGACTTGTTGCAGGATATGACCTTTCAAAGATCAGGAAAAAGCAGGTTCCATATCTCCGCCGTAAAATCGGCATCGTCTTTCAGGATTTTCAGCTTCTCACAGACAGATCGGTTAATGAGAATCTTGAATTCGTTCTTAGAGCAACAGGGTGGAAAAACAAGACAGATATAAATAAACGCATTGGTGAGGTTCTTGAAAAAGTCGGGCTTGGTTTAAAAGGTTATAAAATGCCGCATCAGCTTTCGGGAGGCGAACAGCAGCGAGTGGTTATAGGAAGAGCCCTGCTGAATGATCCTGAAATTGTACTGGCTGATGAACCTACCGGCAACCTTGATCCGGAAACATCCGAAGGTATTTTAAAACTGCTGACTGATATCAGCAAAACAGGAAGAGCTGTAGTCGTCGCCACTCATAACTATACTCTCCTTAAAAAATTTTCAGCGCGGACACTTAAATGTGAGAACGGAGAGTTGAGAGATGTAGTAACTGATCAGGAGATGGAACTGCTGCAGTAAAGGTACAATGGCCCAAAGGTGCAACGGCTCAATGGCTCAATGGCTCAACGGTACAACGGGAAAGAGGTATTATGAAGCTGCAGTAATTTATCTTTAACTATTAAGGCTTCTGGCTTTTGATCATAAATTCAAAAACATTCCTCCATTCTTTCCATTCATCGTTATCAAGCAAAGATGTATTANNCCAGATACTCACAAAAAGTCCGCCGACTTTCCTGGTTTCGTTTATCATATTTAAAATGACCTCTTTTGAACCTCCGTCATCAAGTTTTTTAAAATCGATAAGGGTACCATCCATTATCTGGAAAGGAATGATTTTAAGAATTGTCTGCTTATCCTCGGATACATTATAAAAGAAGTAGGGACGCGCCAGTCCGGCCCTGAAACCCGGTTCATCGGGATAACCCATTGAATAATCCTCAGATATTCCTGCTTTAAGAATATTATTATATGAACCCGGCATATTTAATCTCAGATAATGGAAACGGCTTATGCTGACCTTCTTTCCCAGAATATGCGTCAGACGATCTGTCTCAGTATTTACAAGTATTCCGTCTCCGCCTGCGGTAAACGACGGATGCAAACCAGTCTGAAATTTGCCGGCAACTTTATGAATAAGGTTCCGGTACTCCTCATTTTTCCATGAAGGGTTTTTGTCAAATTTTGAATGGTCCCCGACAGGAAAAAAAAACCTGGTATCGGTACCGTTCTTCTCAATGTTTTCGATAATATAATCAAATACGTCGAAAGGATCTTTTTCGCCTTTTGCAATTTTATGGTATAGGACGCTCCTATCTGTCTGGACGGTGTTTTTATTGCGAAACAGTCCCCCGATAGAACTGAAAATGTTCCTGCCCTGGTATGCAAATGCCTGATCAGTATCTATTGTCAGAAGAGCGTTGTACTCATTCCGCCTGAAGACACTTGTCGAAAACCGTTGCAGGAAAGATTTTGCAAGTTCCTTTGCCCAAAGATCTATTATGGGTTTCCTCAAAAAGCCGTTTTTATATGCAACCGATGCTGAGGCAGGAAATCTACCATGTTTATCAGGTTCAAACTCAAGATATTCCTCATATCTTGTTGCAAGATAAAATGATGCCGCGAAAACATCAAAAGGAAGATCCGAATCATCAGTTGTCTGGAAAAATACAGGTAACCCTTTCCAGGTATTAATTATAATCTCCTTTTGGGCAATTCCCTTTTCAAACAAAATTGAATCAGGACTGATCTTAAATGAGCCAGGCAAATTCTCATTGGAATAATTAATAACAGGATGTTTACCCAACTTACGCTTGTCTGTAGTAAAATCCCATTGCAATCCGAGAATATCTCCAAGGATAATTCCAGCAATATATCTGAGACGAGAACTGTCCTTTGCTGAATAAATTTTTACCGGAACTGTAACCATAATTACAAATTTATGTAATTACTTGTTAACTAATGGTATAATGTTTAGGAAATTCACAAATATTTTTAGATGATTTTAATTATCAAATTCAATAAGGAAGTTTGGAGTGCCTGAAATTGAAGAAAATGAATTCCAGCATTATTAGAATAACTCCAGTTACCTCAGGCACTTTAGACACTTTAGGCACTTTAGGCTGTCCAGGCACTCCAAACTACTATTGAAATTTTCTTTGATTATTTGCTCGTGAAATGCTAAATTTGATAGTTACCTGAAAGATGTTATTAATTTGATTTATAACTTCATTATCAATTTCAGATATCACTTTTAGTCAGCGGTTTAGCATTTTTGGTCGGAGTATTTGAATTATTTGTTTGCATAGTCATTGAATTATTACCTTAACCTTAACCTTAACCTTAATCTTAACCTAAACCTTGGCCAGTTTCTTCATTCTCTGAGTAATATGAAACGAGTACTTATTGACATTTTAGCGATTTTATCTTTGGGCGTCTCACCCATCCGGGCGCAAATTGAAAATAAGAACCAGGCACTTCCTGAGATCAGGAAAAACAGTGAAATGCGCTTTGAAAAGGTCTATTTGCATTTAGACCGTCCATATTACTCTGCTGGCGATGATATCTGGATTAAAGCCTATCTGGTTGATGCGGTTACAAATGAATTATATGATAACAGTGACAATCTTAACTTAGAACTTATCTCTCCCGGAGAAAAAATTATTAAACGGTTGATTTTAAGAATAGAGAATGGTGTTGGTACCGGTGATATTCACCTTGGGGATTCAATTGTTTCAGGGAATTATATGATCAGGGCATACACAGATTGGATGCGAAACTTTGGTGATATTTTCTTTTATAAAAAGGAGATTGTAGTTGAAAATCCAAGAGAAATAAAATCTATAAATCAACTTGCTATACAAGAAAACGATGAAAATGTTGATGTACAATTTTTTCCGGAAGGCGGGCCCCTGATTGAAAATGTTTATACTCTGCTTGGTTTTAAGGCAGTGAGTTCCACGGGTTATGGATGCAATGTGATGGGTATTGTGTTTTCTTCACGTGGCGACACTATAACAAGTTTCTCCGGCACACATCTCGGCATGGGGAGTTTTTTCTTTCTTCCCAGAAAAGGCTTGAAATATTTTGCCAGCGGATATGCCGGGAATAGAATACCGTTTAGCGTTGAACTACCAACCGCGTCAAAAACCGGATATTCTATGAAGGCATCCGAAATCAATAAGGATTATTTCCGTGTAACCATAAAAACAAATCAGGAAACTCTCGACCAGTTCCCCCTAAAAGAAATGATTATTTCCGGTACCTCTCATAATTCACTTCGTGTGACTGCGAGAGTAAAAGTGAGAGCGATTGATAATCCGGTTATTTTGCCTAAAAATGAGTTTCCTGAAGGTGTAGCCCTTATAACCCTGATGGATACAACCGGTAAGAAATATTGCGAGCGTGCCTGTTATATTCACTTAATGGAGAATTACCGCATAAGCATTATTCCTGATACTGATATTTATGCTCCAAAACAAAAAGTAACTTTGCGAATCTCAGTAAGAGACACCTCTGACGAACCTGTTTCTGCAAACCTGTCGGTGTCTGTTGTAGATGGCAACCAAATAAAAGGCTTTGATAAAAAATCTGATATAATCTCTTATTTATTTCTTGAATCCGAGATCAGGGGTTTTATTGAGCAGCCTTTCTATTATTTTGACGCAACAATCTCAGATCGTTTTCAGGCACTTGATAACCTTTTGCTTACTCAGGGGTGGCGTAACTTTGTCTGGAATAATCTTCCTGATACTGTTATTAAATATATCTATCCGATGAAGGAGGGAATTAGTGTGTCCGGAAGGCTCAGACGGGTGTGGGCAGATAAACCGATTGCAGGGGCAAATGTATCAATGGCTCTGTCAGAGAATGTCAGTTCATCTTCTAAATTCACTCAAACCGACAGTGCCGGCAGATACTCTTTTGAAGGCCTGAATTTTACTGGTTCTCAAAATATTATGGTATATGCAGCTGATAAAAAAGATATTGGAAAAGGATTGATTTTGCTCGATTCAATTTTCACCGATCCGGCCCCTTTAAATTTTGACCAGGCACATAAATCTGAGACAACAATTAAGAATACCTATAATAATATTTATGTTCCCAACCTTATTCAGGTCGCCAGTAATAATGAAATTTCTGATTATAAGATTGAAGCTGGACGTAAATATGACATTATGAAAAAATATCATATTACCGATACAATTGCATTGAATGAAGTTGAGGTTAGTGCAAGAAGACCAATAAAAGAAAATGCTGACGGACATATACGTATGTATGGTGAACCTGATTATTCTTATACAATTACAGATAAGATGGCGGGTTTTTCAGATGCTTTTCAGACTCTTGCAGGTCGGATAGCAGGACTATATATTACTGGCAATCATAATCAGGGTTATAGTTTTATGTTTCGGGGGATGATAGGAAAGCCCTTATTTTTACTCGATGATAGAGAGGTAAGTTATGAAACAATAGAAACTATACCTGTTTCTGCTATTGATAAAATTGAAGTAATAAAAGAATCCGGAAAATTAGCTTTGTACGGTATGAGGGGAAGCTTTGGGGTAATCAGTGTTTTTACAAAAAGGGGAAGCAATAGTCCCGTTATACCCCCATTGAATTTTATAAACCAGCGTGTTTACGGATATTACCAGTCACGTACTTTTTATTCCCCAAGATACAATGTTCCACAACCTGAATACAATAAACCTGATCTCAGAACCACAATCTATTGGGAGCCGAATATAGAAACTGATATTGATGGTGATGCAATCGTTACATTTTTTAATGCTGATAACCAGGCCATTATTAAAGCAGATGTTGAAGGTATTGCTGAACCGGGGGTACCGGTAGCGGGAAAGGCCAGCTTCGTTGTAAAATAAAATTCGTCTGGAAGGATCTTTACATTAAGCTCAAAATTTACTTCTCATTTTCCGACTTTTTGATTTTAATCATATTTGTCAGATTGTAGACTAATGAAGTTATGCAGACTCCGGTAACAATACCAATTGTTAATGATAAAATAATCAGGAATCCTGGTGTAACTGCAAAAAACAATAACATTATCATTATTAAGCATATCAATACTGCTAAAAATGATGTTATTATTATTAACCTCTTATTTTTCATAATATATAATTTTAAAGAAGTAAGGTACTAATAAATAATGGGTATTGGAAATCTCTTCTACTCTCTGGCTTGCTCCAAACTTTTAATTATGTTGCAATTAGAATAATTTCCTTACCTTTGCGCCTTAATTAACAAAGTGATTTCCACGAAGCGTTGTTAAGCATTTTGCCCTGTCTGCATCTGAGTTCATTTCGGCCGGGATAACAAATCTATCGCTCCCGGAACCACATCATAAAACATAATAATGACAAATTTTGAAGAGATGGGATTCACTCCCGGTATCCTGAAGGCGATTCAGGAGCTTGGATTTGATAACCCTATGCCCGTACAGGAAAAAGTAATTCCGCTAATGCTGGGCGGAGAAGAAGATATTATTGCACTGGCTCAAACAGGTACCGGCAAAACAGCAGCTTTTGGACTGCCGCTTGTTCAGGCAACTGACACAGAAATAAATACCACCCAGGCGCTTATTCTTTGTCCAACCAGGGAATTGTGTATGCAGATCACAGGTGACTTAACCGATTATGCCAGGTTTACCGGTAAGCTTAAAATACTTGCAGTCTATGGAGGAGCCAGTATCGACAACCAGATCAGAGGCCTGAAAAAAGGAGTTCATATTATAGTTGCCACACCGGGGAGGCTTATTGACCTTATTAACAGGGGGGCAGCGAAGCTTTCCTCTGTTACGACAGTTATTCTTGATGAAGCTGACGAAATGCTTAATATGGGTTTCCTTGACAGTATAAATGAAATACTTGAAGAAGTTCCTGAAGGGCACAGAACCCTCTTATTTTCAGCGACTATGTCGAAAGAAATTTCGTCAATTGCAAGGAAATACATGGATAACCCGGTTGAAATAACAATTGGGACCAGGAATTCCTCCGCTGATAATGTAAGCCATGCTTATTACCTTATTCATGCAAAAGATAAGTACAAAGTACTCAAGCGTATTGCCGATTTTGAACCCGATATTTATGGTATTGTTTTTTGCCGCACCAGGAAAGAGACTCAGGAAGTGGCATCAAAACTGATTGACGATGGCTATAGCGCCGATGCACTCCACGGAGATTTGTCACAGATGCAACGCGATGCTGTTATGCAGAAATTCAGGGTTAAAAACCTACAGCTGCTGGTAGCTACAGATGTTGCTGCCCGCGGATTGGATGTCGATGACCTTACGCATGTAATTAATTATAGCCTGCCAGATGATACCGAGGTGTATACACATAGAAGTGGACGAACAGGAAGAGCTGGAAAAACCGGAATTTCCATATCGCTGGTTCACCTCAGGGAGAGGCATAATCTTCAGCTGATCGAAAGAATGGTTAAGAAACCTTTCAAAGCTATTCCAATTCCAACCGGGACTGAAATCTGCGGAAAACAACTATTCCATTGGCTCAACAAACTTGAGAATGTTGTCACTGAGCACCAGGAAATTGAAAGATTCCTGCCCGAGATAAAGGAAAAACTTGCAGGACTTGACAGGGAAGAACTTCTTAAAAGAGTTGTTTCGCTCCAATTTGACCGGTTCCTCGATGATTACCGAAACGGAGAGGATATAATCGATGCCGTCTCTGACAGGGAAAGCAGTTTCGAACGATCAGGGAGAAGAGGTAAACATGAAGAATATCCGGGCAACTATACCAGACTATTCATCAATCTTGGTAAATCAGATGGCTTTTATCCTGAACAACTTATTGAACTTGTAAATACCAATACAAAAGGAAGAAAAGTACCCATAGGAAAGATAGATCTGTTAAAAACATTTTCCTTTTTTGAAGTTGAGGCAAGCTATGCAAACGACCTTATCAGCGCATTAAGCAATGCGACATTCATGGATAGAAGAGTTGCAGTGGAGATTGCCCAGGAAAAAACCGATAAGCCAGGAACAGGTGAATATTCAGGGAAAAGGCCTGCCAAATGGTCAGACAGAAGACCTGAAAAGAGAAACCAGGGAAGATCAGAAAACAAGAGCAGAGACTATAAGCGAGACAGCAGATTCGGTAAAAAGGATAAAAAGAAGAATTACAGCCGCTAACGAATCAGTTAACACTGTGGTTCTCTGTGTCTTCTCCGTGGCTCTCTGTGTAAGTTCTTTTTAGTTACACAGAGTTGCACAGAGGAAACACAGAGTTACACAGAGAAATCCAATGACCAGTCAAGAACCTTTTGAAGGCTCTTTTATTTTTACTGCAAGAAGGATCATGGAGATAACTGCAATTGAACCTCCGAATCCAAATGCAACAGTTCCTCCATAGCCAGGTATAACTTTATCGAAATAGCTGTAAAGAAATCCAAAAATAATACTGGCCGGGAGAGCTCCCAGTCCGATCGAAAAATTGAACAGCCCAAATGCCGTTCCCCTTTTCTCTTCGCCTACAAGATCAGCTACAAAAGCTTTTTCAGTACCCTCTGTAAAAGCATAGAACAAGGCATAGACAGCGAAAAGGAAAAACGTGGCAATGACTTGTAGATCAGGAGAGAGAAAAACGAGAAGTGCAAAAGAGATGTAAACAAAAGCATAAATTCCCCATCCTATATTAATCACTATTTTCCTCCCGATCTTGTCAGAAAGACTCCCCAGGGGAGTTGAGAAAATTACTTTAATTATATTGTAGAAAGCCCAGACAAGAGGGAGAAACAGGATATTGATCACCTTTGCCCGGGCAACTTCATCTCCAAAATTTGATACCATCCTGTTAAGAGGAGCTATACTATTTACAATATTCACAACAGACCCGCTTTTATGGATAGCCTCCTCAACCCTGAATAAAAGAAAAGCATCTGAAGAGTTGCCAAGTGTAAACAGAATCATAATAAGCAAATAGTTCCTGAAGTTCCTGTCAAAGCTTTTTAAAGAAAAGATAAAAGGTTTTCTGGTTCCATTATCCGGTACAGATTCTTTTACAAATAAAATAATTGTAAGTACTGCCAAAATTCCGGGTATTATTGCAAGAATGAATGTCCATCTTAATGCTAACAGGGAATCTTTCATTCCAAAACCTATAAACAGCACAAGTAATGTTATTATTGCCAGGACAGGTCCTGCAACCGCACCCGTATTATCCATAGCCCGTTCAAAACCATAGGATTTTCCTCTGATACTTTCATCAACCGAAGAAGCGATTAATGCATCTCTGGGAGCTGTTCTGATACCTTTCCCCACACGGTCAAACATTCTGACTATTATAATTTGCCATGCTGCGCTGACAATACCTGTCAATGGCCTGAAAAAAGACGATATTGAATAGCCGATAAGAACAAGCAGCTTTCTCTTTCCAATCTTATCGGATATAATTCCGCTGATAAGTTTTAACATTGAAGCAGTTGTTTCAGCAACACCTTCAATTACTCCAAGTAATATAGCGCCAGAGCCCAGGGCTGCAATATAGACCGGAACCAGAGGGTAAATCATTTCCGATGCAGCATCTGTGAAGAGGCTCACAATACCCAGCATTATGACAACATGGGGTATCTGTTTTTTAGCATTACGAACCTTATCTACAGTCAATTAATAAAATTTATATTTTAATAATAATCATCTTTTTAAATAATCGTCGAATAAAACCTGTAGATAGGCCTTTCCATTTTTCTCAGCAGACTCCGGATCTTTGCCTTCACTCAGTACCCTCGTTCTGCTTTTCAGATCAAAACCAACGGCAGAGCTGTCGGTAACAAAACCGAATCCTTCGTTGTAAGTGTAGAATGCAAAGGATTTTGACTTATCTGATAACAGATCTTTGCTAAAAGGGAAATTCCCCGAAAGACCCAGTTGATTTAGTAATGTAACCGGAATATCTACCTGACCGCCTAGCTTTCCAATCCTTACATCCGTTTTTGATAATGCTCCGCCTATCCATAGCATGGGGATTTTGAAGACATTCTGCTTATAATTTGGCATATCGCTTAAAATTCTGGCACAATGGTCTGCAACCAGAATGATCAGAGTGTTTTTCCACCAGTCCGTCCCTTTTGCCCAATCAAAAAATGATCCAAGGGTTTTATCAGTATAATAAATCGAATTTTTGTATTTCGACATAATATCTGAGCCGGTAAAAACCGGTTCCATCGGAACATCAAAAGGCTCATGGCTTGATAATGTAAGAATTACTTTAAGAAAAGGTTCCTTTGCAATCTTCATAGAATCCTTAAGAGCCTGAAAAAGAATATGATCATGGACTCCCCATTTGGAATTATAATTAGCAGGATCAAAATTTTTCTCACTAATTATATCTTGAAAACCCGAGCCGACAACAAACGAATTAAAATTTGCAAAGTTTATCTCACCTCCGTACCAGAATGAACTGTTATATCCTTTTACATTCAGAATTTTGACAAGACTTGGTAATGTCTGACTCTTGTTTGGTTCTTTAATAATAGACTGGGCCGGTTGGGCCGGATAACCATCAAGGACTGCGGGCATAGCTTTGTCGGTTCTTGTTCCCGATGCATAGAAATTGGAAAACAATATTCCTTCTTTAGCATATCGGTTAATATTTGGAGTCACCAGGGAATCCCCTCCAAGCGGTCCGATCAGATAACCACTGAAACTTTCCAGAATAATGATTATTATATCAGGTTTTGATGTATTTAAAACTCTTTCAGTTTTGCCTTTATCTTCGATAAGTGTATTAACTATACTTTTAGCAGCCGAAAGCTCGCCGAATTCGTAAGGATTCTTTACAGGTCGCTGGCCGAAGCCGGAATAACCAACATTCCAGACCGCATTAATCGCTGTGTGATTCAGGAACATATTTTTACTGAAATAGACTGCCCCGGCGTTAATCGGAGCCACCCCGAATCCTCCCCGAATAGGGAATATAAGTGCTGCCCACAGAATTATAAAGAAAAGAAGCCCCGGAACCCAGTAACGGACTCTTGCAAATCCCTTAAAAACCCTGTCAATAAATCTGTTATAAATTAATATAAATATAAAAGCCATTGCAAGCACTGCAAATAATGACCCTATAATCTCCAATACACTTACTGAAGCAAGTGCTTCTTTCGGTGTTTTCAGATAAAGGATCGGTGTAAAATCCATTCTGAAACCCCAGTAGGAGTAAAGATTGGCGTCTGCTACAATTATAAATGAAGAGAAAATAATTAGAAAATACGAATACCATTTCAAAAAACCTCTGTACCATCGTTCATTGAAATATATTCCCGGAATTGCAACCAGCATTGGAACAAGCAAATAGTATCCGACAGTCGAAATATCAAGTTTTGATCCATGCCAGAATGTGCCTAAAAGTTCACCAATACTGTTCTGGAATGAAGAATGGTACTGTACCAGAATGAAAAACAGTCGTGCTGTAAAGAAAAATGTAAGCCAGAATAATGCATAACAACCAAAAGCGATGAATCTCTTTTTCATAATTGAGTGCAATTTTTCTAATTTGTGGAAATTTCCCCTTCCCCTTTGTAAAACATAATCAATGAGGCTGTTATAATAATCATTCCCGAAATGGTCAGCCATTCTGGATGTTCATCAGGGATAAGCATCCAGCTCAATATTGCTCCGGTACAGGGTGTGATGAATTTCCACAGATTCAGTTCCGATACTTTAACACCGGGTCGTTGTAATAGTTTAAACCAGATAGAAAAAGCAGATGCCGCCATAAAGCTTAACCATAACAATGCCACCCAGTATTCGCCGGGAAACGGGCCTTTTGGATTTCCTTCCACAGGAATCGAAATGAGGTAAAGTATTAAACCCCCTGTAAAAAGTGAAGCTGAACTAAGAACAAATGGATTAAGATTTTTGCTTTTAAGCGATATCACCACATTACTCCCTCCAGTGGCAATATTTCCAACCATGATCATAGCTATTCCAAGAAGTTCGATTCCTGTTCCCAACTTAAACGCTTGTCTTCCGACACTTATAAAAATCACACCGGAAATGCCAAAAATGATTGTGATAATTTTTTTCTTTGTCAGTTTATCATCTTTGTTAATTATAGCTGCCACAACTGCAATTATTAACGGTTGTGCTCCATAAACAACCGCTCCGAGGGCCCCGGGGACCAGATTCAAACCCTGGTAAAACAACGAATAGTTTATAAGGAACTGAAGGACTGTAACCCATGCTATCACTCTCCAGTGCTCCATGACCTGTTGAATATACACAGCTGGTCGCACCGTAAATGGCAGAATCACCAAGCCTGAAATAATAAACCTTACCCCGGCAAAATGAAATGGAGAATCATATTGCAATCCTATCTTAATACCGGCATAAGCGGTTGACCAGAGCAAACAGGCTATTATTGCCCAGAAGATTGTATTTCCTTTGCTTATCATTAAAAATAATCAGGCTTCAAATATCAGAAAAAAATCATTCTTATTCATGTAACTAAATTGATTTCAATTATTATATGAAGACTTAAGAATATTTAATAGTTTTGTTTATAATTGAAGCTCTTCGCAACAAGCAATGGAGAACCGATCCGCCACTTGGCGGAGAGCTCGGCGAAGCCAATGCGCTCGCGAGGATCAATAGTTTAAGAATGACGATTGCAGAATACATTGCCAATCAATTGTTTGCTCATGGAGTCCATTATGTCTTTGGTATTCCGGGAGGACCATCGATTCCTTACATGCAGGCATTCAAAAACGCGGGTATCGAGTTTATTCTCACGTCAAATGAAGCTTCTGCCGGAATCATGGCAGACGTAACAGCCAGATTGACAGGAGTTCCGGGAATTTGTCATTCTACATTCGGGCCCGGTGCGACTAATATAACAACAGGTATCGGAGGTGCCTTGCTCGACAGATCACCGGTGATTGTGTTTACAAGTGAAATGAGCGCGAGCATGCTCAACAGGACAACTCAGATGAATATCAATCATCAGAAACTTTTCGAACCATTGACAAAAGCAACGTTCAGACTGAATACTGAAAATGTGTCGGAAGTTTTGGAATCAGCATTCAATATCTGCAGAGAATCCTACCCTGGTCCTGTCCATATAGGAATGCCTGCAGATATCTCAGATATAGAAGTAAATCCAAAACCTTCAACCGGAATTATAGCTGAGAATATTTATTACCATAATAATATTCAAAAGGTGATTTCGCTGCTTGAAAATTCCCGCCATCCACTTATGGCAGTCGGTCTTACAGCATCAAGGCTTGGACTGAAAGATGAATTGCTTCGGTTTCTCAATAATTATAAAATGCCAGTGGTTTTAACACCGATGGCAAAAGAAATGATGCCGGTGGATCACCCCTGCTATGCAGGTGTATTATTTCATTCTCTCAGTGATTATCTTGAAGACCTGTATGAAAAATCAGATTTGGTAATTGGCATTGGCTACGACCCTGTTGAATTCAATTATGAGACATGGATGCCTGAAGTGCCCCTATTGCATTTCGATACAAGGGAAACAGACATGCAATTAAATTTTAATGTAACTCAGTTCATTGGTCCGACTGAGGACTGGTTCGCAACACTTAAAAATCTGAATAAAGGTTCATTGATATTTGAAGAAGCAGTTGTTAAGGGTATTCGCGATGAGATGGTTTCTGTGTACAACGGTTTTACAAGTCATTTCGGACCCGCTGCAGCTCTCAAGGTGCTTCAGGAAGAATTGCCTGAAGACTCAATCGTTACAACAGATGTTGGTTCCCATCTTCATCTGATCGGTCAGTTCTGGAATACTAAAGATAAGGGTAAGCTTATCATGACAAACGGCTGGTCATCGATGGGATTTGGTATTCCTGCAGCCATGGCAGCTCAGCTTAATGATCCTGAAGCAACTGTAGTCTGCGTAACAGGCGACGGCGGATTCCTGATGATGGCCGGAGAGATGATAACCTTAAAAAGATATAATTTGCCTGTTATAGTTGTTGTATTTTCCGATGGCGAGCTTAACCTGATCAAAGTTAAGCAATCATGGAAAGAACTTCCTGCCTACGGAACACTGCTATATCAGGGTGATTTATTTGAAGCTGCGGTATTCCTGGGTGTAAAAGTATTAAGCGCTAATTCCATCGACGGAATGAGAAACGCAACTATTGAAGCTCTTTCAGTGAATGAGCCGGTGATTATAAATGCAGTTATCGATCCGGAGGATTATAAGTGGCTTATTGTCAAAAGGTAGGTACTTGTTACTCGGTGCTGGGTGCTGGGTACTCGGTGAAGGTTACTTAATGGATAGTGTTTGAGGTTTGTTTTTTATGAATATGATATTTATTTTGAAATAATCATGACTAGATATGAGCAGTTACAAGGATCTTGAGATTTTCCAGTTAGCTTTTGATCTTGCTATTAAAATTCATCACGCTTCACTTAAACTTCCAAAATTTGAACTTTTCGAACAGGGTAGTCAGATAAGACGTTCATCAAAGAGTGTCAAAGACAATATAGTTGAAGGATATGGAAGACGTAAATACAAAGCGGAATATACTAAATTTCTTACCTATTCAATCGCATCCTGCGATGAAACTATGAATCATATCCTTACAATAAATAAGATTTATCCTGAGATTAAAGAATTTTTAGAATATGAAGATCTATACGATAAACTAGGAAGGAAGATCAACAATTACATTCAATATGTCGAATCAAACTGGAATTCATAATTACAGTAACCGAGGACCTAGTACCGAGCACCAATTACTGATTTAAATTCTTCTTTGAGAACCGAATAGATACAGCTGTCTTTAATGACTTCGCTTTTGACAATGTTTTTTTTCAAAGTCGCTTCCAGTTTAAATCCTGCTTTTTGTAGAGCTTTCTGTGATCCGGTGTTATCAGAAAATGTTTCTGCATATACTCTTACAATATCGAAGTCCCTGAAAGCATACGATGTAGCTGCCTTAATTGCCTTAGTGGCAATGCCTTTCCCCCAGAAATCTTCAGAAATAAAAAACCCAATTTCAAGGTTTTTCCTGTAGACATCTGTTTTAGTGATTATCCCGATACTGCCAACCAACTGTCTGTCAGAGATAATGGCAAAAAATCGGGGGGGATAGTTTTCCGGCAAAATGATATTCAACCAGTCATGTGCATCTCTAACCGAATAAGGAAACGGAAACCCGTCGCGCACATTTTCAGCAATTTTTTTATTATTTGCTACTATAGCAAGGTTTGAAGCGTCGCTTATGGCCCAGGGTCTTAAAAGTATCCCTTCAGAAAATATTTCCATAAATTGAATTAGCTCTTCTTCACTTTTTTTGGCTTTGTTTCCTTATCTGGTTTCTCGTCTTTTATCTCTTTCTTTTCTTTTGCGGCTTTAGGAGGTTTGGATTCACTTTTTTCCTTCACGACTTTTGTCTCTTTCTCTTTAACAGCGGGCTTAGCCTCTTTTACCTCTTTTACCTCTTTTACTTCCTTAATCTCCTTTACTTCCGCTATCCCTTTTGGTTCTTTTTTCTCTTTTACAGGCCTTTTTTCTTTCACTTCCTTTACAATAATCTTTTTAATCGGTTTGATTTCCGGTTTGTTATTTTTTTTCCTCGGACGTCTTAAACCATAGGAGCCAAGTATTATTTTGCCACGTCTAGTTTTTTTATCACCTTTTCCCATATCAATTGGTTTTGATTAGTTTTAATAACCCTTTTTAAGAGTGGAAGCAAAGTTAATAAAATTCTTTATTTTTATTGAATATTTTTTAAGATTCAATAAACAAATCAGGAAAAAAAGAACAAAAAATAACGATTATGACATATTGTGATTATATCTCTACATTATCAGGTGAAAAACTATATCTTCATAAGGAATATCATGACAACCATTATGGCTTCCCAATAGAGAGTGATGATGAATTGTTTGAAAGGCTGATGTTTGAAATTAACCAGGCCGGGCTTAATTGGATACTCATACTCAAAAAGCAGAATAATTTCCGCAATGCCTTTGATAATTACAGCGTTGAGAAGGTTGCAAATTATGGGGAAAAAGAGTTTCTCCGGCTGATGAATTATCAGGGAATTATCAGGAACAAGTTGAAAATCAATGCAGCTATTGAGAACGCAAAAGTCATCCTCAAGATCAGAAAAGAAACCGGCTCTTTCAGGAATTGGCTGGATATCCACTCTGAAAAATGCAGTTCACCTGAAGAATGGACAAAATTGTTTAAAAAGACTTTTAAATTCACCGGGGGAGAAATTGTAAATGAATTCCTGATGAGTACCGGCTATCTGACAGGAGCGCATAGTCCTCAGTGTCCTGTATATGAACGTATTAAATCAATAAAGCAAAAAAATGAGACGAAGTGACAGAGAAATATCGGGGATTCAGGAAATTGAAGAAATAATCATGAACGCGGATGTATGCAGGATAGCTCTCGCAAGAGATAATATCCCATATATTGTCACCATGAATTTCGGATACACCAATGATCCGGAACAAATACTATTTTTCCATTGTGCAAATGAGGGAAGAAAACTGGAAATGATCAGAAAAAATAAATTAGTCTGTTTTGAAATGGATATTGATCATAAAATTTATGTAAGGCCAGGTAAGGATGGCAGGAAGGGATGCAACTGGGGAATGAAATACAGGAGTGTAGTCGGATATGGGAATATTTCTATTATCACGGAAACGGAAGCCAAGAAAACAGGGTTGGATTTTATAATGAGACACTATGGGGATGAAAATGAATATGTTTATGATGAGAAAGTGCTTGCAAATACAACTGTTTTAAGACTTGATATCACTGAAATAACAGGAAAAAAGAAATGAACCTGAAACCATGAACCGGCGAGTTTGTTGTGACCTGGTTATTAAACAGAACCAGACCAGTAATTTATAAAAGCATGAGAAATAGATTCATCTTTCTGATTATTATTGCTTTTGCAGAAACATTTATCGCGTTTTCGCAGGAGCCTGAAATTATTCTTACACCAAAGCCGGGGCCAGTGCCACGGATTAACGGTACAAAAATATTCGGAGTAAGACCCGGATCTCCTTTTTTGTTTACCATAGCGGCAACGGGAAAAAGGCCAATGAAATATGAACTCCTCGATATTCCTTCCGGACTGAAATGCAATCCGGAAACCGGCCATATTAGCGGAACAATAAATAAGCCCGGAGAATATATTACAACTATCAGAGTATCAAATGAACTGGGATCCGCAAAGAGGGAGTTAAAAATTGTTTGTGGCGACAACCTCGCACTTACTCCCCAAATGGGATGGAATAGCTGGTACGTTTGGGAAAATCACGTGACTGATAAAATAATCCGGAATGCTGCTGATGCAATGGTCAGCACGGGAATGATCGATCATGGCTATATGTATATTAATATGGACGACTGCTGGTCGGCCAAACCCGGATCAACAGACAGCTCACTCATGGTTGAACCACGCGATGAATCCGGCACGATTAATTCCAATAAGAGATTTCCCGATATGAAAGCCCTGGCTGATTATATTCATCTGAAAGGACTGAAAGCCGGAATTTATACTTCACCAGGTCCACTAACCTGCGCAGGGCATACCGGTATATATGGACACGAGGAACAGGATATAATGAGATTTGCGGAATGGGGTTACGATTTCTTAAAATATGACTGGTGTTCTTATGACAACATCGGGAAAAGAGACAATCTTTCTGATCTCCAGAAACCTTACCTGCTTGTAAGTAAGATACTTAAAAAACAAAATCGTGACATTGTACTCAATCTCTGTCAGTATGGAATGGGCAATGTTTGGAAATGGGGTAAAAAAGTCGGTGGTCAGAGCTGGAGAACTGCAGATGACCTCGGGGGTTCATTCGAAGGGATTGGTAAAGCTCTATTCAGGGATGGGTTTGATGTATACAGCAGAGACAGTCTGCACCTCTACGCCGGACCTGGCGGATGGAACGATCCTGATTATCTCCTTCTTGGCTATCTGAGCAACTGGAGAGGGAAAACAGTTCCGACGCCCCTGACACCTAATGAACAATATACACAAGTATCTCTCTGGAGCTTAGTTGCTGCACCTCTTATTTTTAGTGGTGATATAACACGTCTTGACAATTTTACGCTGAGCCTGCTTACCAACGATGAGGTAATAGAAATTGATCAGGATCCATTGGGAATACCAGGACACAGAATATATAAAAACGCAGATACAGAGGTCTGGGCAAAACAATTGGAAGACGGATCATTTGCAGCAGGATTATTCAACAGAGGTGAAACTGAAACAGATGTAACAGCTTACTGGTCTGATTTAAGCATATCAGGTAAACAGAAGGTGAGAGACCTGTGGAGGCAAAAAGATCTCGGGGGATTTAATGAAAAATTCACTGCCAGTGTACCCAGACACGGGGTTGTTATGATAAGGTTATGGCCAGTGCAAGGAAAATAATCATTGCCAATAATCAATGATAAAGAAAATGTAATACGCTTCACATTAATTTAGAGTAACTTGCATCTTTTTAAACACGTATTATGCAAACATTAAATGATTTACGACTGGCTGTCCTAATTGACGCCGACAATATACCATACAGCAATGTAAAAGGAATGCTCGAGGAGATAGCAAAGTATGGAACACCAACTTTTAAGAGGATCTATGGCGACTGGACAAAACCAACAATTTCGGGATGGAAGTCTGTTCTGCTTGAAAATGCTATAACTCCTGTTCAGCAGTATAGTTACACAAAAGGCAAGAACTCAACAGACTCAGCTTTGATAATTGACGCTATGGATATACTGTATTCAGGTAAAATTGACGGATTTTGTATTGTGTCGAGTGACAGCGATTTTACCAGGCTCGCAACAAGACTCAGGGAAGCGGGTATGAAAGTTATCGGAATCGGCGAAAGGAAAACACCTCATCCATTTATTGTGGCATGTGATAAATTTATCTATCTGGAGATATTAAATTCAACTTCAACTGCAATTGCACTTGATTCCACTCCGGAAAAAAGGAAAAGAGGAACACCCGTAGTCAAAAAGAAGAAGCCGGAGGACCATGAGGCACAGACCCCTGCCAGCAACGTCAAAAGACTTATAGCAACATCTATAACTGATTTAGCCGATGAAAACGGCTGGGCGTATCTCGGCGATGTCGGCAACCTGATCCTTAAAAAACAACCCGATTTTGATCCCAGGAACTTTGGCTACCCGAAACTTACTCCGCTTATCAGGTCGCTTGATTTTGAAATTGATGAGAGGGAATCTGGTCAGAACCATATAAAACATATCTATATCAGGAACCGCAAGTAGCGACGAAGGCCAAAAAAACGGGTTCCAGCGAACAAAATAATCAGGACGGATGTTTAATAATTAAGAATACTAAGATCTGGATATGACATTTGTTTTTATAATTTGAAAAGGTGCTTAATATCAAAAAGTTATCTAAATACAATATATTATGAATATTTATTTTTTGTTTTCAAAAATAAATATGACCTTTGTCCCTGTTTTATAAATACTTTAATAATTGAATTATGAACATTTACGTAGGAAGTCTTCATTTTAAAATGAGTGAAGCAGAATTAAAAGAAATCTTTGAAGAGTATGGCGAAGTAACATCCGCAAAAATCATTATTGACAAGTACTCTGGGAAAAGCAAAGGATTTGGTTTCGTTGAGATGCCGAATGATGCTGAAGCAAAAAAAGCTATCGAGGAATTAAATGGAGCTGAAGTTAGCGGTAGAAACATTATCGTTAATGAATCAATCGAACGGACTGACAGAAGAAGTAATTTCAGAGGTGGTGATAACAACGACCGCAGAGGTGGCACTGGCGGTGGAAACAGAAGAGATAACTACAGGTAGGTAACAAATTCTAAAACTATGAAAGGTACTGTTAAATGGTATGACAGAGTAAAAGGTTATGGATTCCTTCAGACAGAAGATGACAAGGATATCTTTATCCACCGTTCAGGTTTAGAGGTTTCCAATACCGAACTTGAGGCAGGTAAGGCAGTAGAATTTGAAATTGAACAGAGAGAAAAAGGACCGGT